>NZ_LVCU01000068.1:0-2125 GCF_001647185.1 Rhodococcus sp. EPR-147 | reverse complement strand
TGGTCGCCATGAACACCGGGCCGATGCGTCGACGTCGGTAGATGAGAATGACGAGACCGACGAGAGTACACACACCGGCGATCAACCCGAAAAATGCCGAATTCAGGTGGTACACAGTCTCGGAGATCCCGAAGAACTCGGTCCACGACTCCGGGACGAGCAGACCGATGGCGTGGCCGATGATGACGACAAGGATGCCGAAGTGGAACAGCGGAGACCCGATACGTAGCAACCGCGATTCGTACAACTCCGATGATCGGGTGGTCCACCCGAATTTGTCGTACCTGTAGCGCCAGATGGTGCCGCCGATGAGCAACACCAGAACCAGATACGGAAGTACGCCCCACAGAACCGTATTCACATTGTCACCTCGTCTCGGCGATGGGTAGCAATCGCGGATCGAAAGCCTCCAAGCCCACCGTTTCGATGGGAATGGACGCCCGGAGGGCAAGCGCGGACTGCCGATCCGTCGGTGACTCCCCCGGGAGGCAGGCACAGATCGCGGTCATCACGTCGGCATACGGGGTGCCGAGATCGACAAGGCCCAACCGAATGAGTTCCAGCGCTGCGCGGTAGACCGTCAACAGCTCCACCGATGTGGCCGGCTGGGCGCGGGCGCAGAATTCGAGCACCACAGGAAGATGGTCGGGTAGCTCCCCATGGAGATCGACCAGATAACCGCTGTCGCGATAACGCTGTTTGAACTCGCCGAGCACCGAGCCGCGGCGGCGGGTGTCTCCGTCCGTCCAGTACGACAGATACAACGTACGTTTGCTCGAAAGATCGAACACGTCGACGTACTCGCGCTGCAGCTTGTCGATACTCGAGCCCGCCAGGTGGTCGACGAAACGCTCCAGGGGCGCAGCGACAGTGCGGTCGGGATGCTCACCGAGCGCTTCCCGTAGCAACCCGATCCTGGACAACAGCTGGGAATCCGGGTAAGTCAGGCACCACGCTGCGGCCTGGTAGATCACCCGCTGGTCGACCGCTCGACGACCTCGGAGCCACCTCACGGCGTCTCCGAACTCTTGGGAAACATTCCCGACGGCACGCCGTTTCCGTCCCAGTTCAGCAAGTTGACACGACCGGCCAGACTGTCGGCTCCCGCCGCGGTATCGGAGGTCTGCCGGTGTTTGAGAGCGTGAAAGGTCTCCACCGACACCGGGGCCGGACGACCACTGGCCTCACCGAAGGCACCGGACTCGAACATTCCGGGGCCTTCCTCGTAATCCAGCGAGCAAGCCATCTCGTCGAGTTTCGCGGCCTGTTCGTGGTGAGCGGTCGGAATGACATAGCGCTCTTCGTATTTGGCGATCGCCATGAGCCGATACATCTCGTACATCTCCTCTTCCGACATTCCAACGGAAGCAGGGATGTCGGCGTCCGGCTCACGGCCCAGGGTGATATCACGCATGTAGGCGCGCATGGCGGCGAGTCGTTTGAGAACGGTGTCGATGACATCGGTGTCGCCGGCGGTGAACAGTTCGGCCAGATACTCGACGGGTATGCGCAACGCCTCGATCGCCCCGAACAACGTGCCGTACCCTTCGGCGTCGTGTCCCTGCTCGGCCAGCAGATCGACGATCGGCGACAGCGGCGGGACGTACCACACCATCGGCATCGTGCGATATTCCGGATGCAGCGGCAGCGCGACCTTGTATTTCTTGGCCAGCGCGTACACCGGGGATCGGCGGGCAGCGTCGATCCAGTCGTCGGGAATGCCGTCGGCGCGCGCCGCCGCGATCACACTCGGATCCTCGGGGTCGAGGAGCAGATCGAGTTGTGCCTCGTACAGGTCCTTCTCGTCCGGTGTCGACGCCGCGTCCGTCACCGCGTCCGCGTCGTACAAGAAGATTCCGAGATACCGAAGCCGACCGACGCACGTCTCGGAGCAGATCGTCGGTTGGCCGACCTCGAGGCGTGGGTAACACAGCGTGCATTTCTCGGCTTTGCCCGACTTGTGGTTGAAATAGATCTTCTTGTAGGGGCATCCAGTGATGCACTGCCGCCAGCCACGACACTGGTCCTGGTCGACGAGGACGATTCCGTCCTCACTGCGTTTGTAGATCGCGCCCGACGGGCAGGAGGCCATGCACGACGGGTTCAGGCAGTGTTCACAAATTCG
>NZ_LVCU01000067.1:0-3874 GCF_001647185.1 Rhodococcus sp. EPR-147 | reverse complement strand
CGCCGTACTCCGTTGCGCCGCCCAAGTTGTCGTCCCAGTTCGCAGACCAGCTGACCTTCGTGTCCTTGCCGGTCAGCAGGGATTTCGGCCGGGCCACCGGGAAGTCGTCACCGAGTGGTGCGTCGATGAGCGTCTGGTAGTCGTAGGTCCAGGGCTCGTAATAGTCGGCGATCGTGGGCTGAACGGGGCTGGCGAACAGAGTGAACAGTTTCTGCAGTCGGCCGCCGGTGCGCAGGCGCAGTTTGCCTTTCCCGTTCAGATGCCAACCGCCGCGCCACTTCTCCTGGTCCTCGTAGCGTCGTGGGTACCCCTGCCCGGGGCGGGTCTCGACGTTGTTGAACCACACGTACTCGGTTCCGGCGCGGTTGGTCCACGCCTGCTTGCATGTCACCGAACAGGTGTGGCACCCGATGCACTTGTCCAGATTCATCACCATGCCCACTTGGGCCATGACTCGCATCAGTAGGTCACCTCCTGGCTACGTTTGCGAATGGTGGCCACCATGTCGCGTTGATTACCTGCGGGACCGAGATAGTTGAAGGCGTAGGACAACTGGGCATATCCGCCGATGAGATGCGTCGGCTTCACCAGCAACCGAGTGGCAGAGTTGTGGATGCCTCCGCGGCGGCCGGTGGCCTCGGATTTGGGAACATCGATGGTTCGTTCCTGAGCATGGTGGACGTACGTGACGCCGGTCGGCATTCGGTGGCTGACGACCGCACGGCAGACCACGACGCCGTTGGCGTTCACGCACTCGATCCAATCGTTGTCCTTCACATCGATCGCGGCAGCGTCCTCGGGACTGAGCCACGCCGTCGGCCCACCTCGGGACAGCGACAGCATGAAGAGGTTGTCCTGGTACTCGGAATGGATCGACCACTTCGAGTGCGGAGTGAGGTATCGAACGGTGATCTGTTGCGCGCCATCGGGGCCCAACCTCGGCTCGCCGAACAACCGGTGCATGTCCAGGGGTGGTCGGTAGATCGGTAGCGATTCACCCATGTCGATCATCCAGTCGTGATCGAGGTAGAAATGAATTCGTCCCGTCAGTGTGTGAAAGGGCTTGAGCCGCTCGATGTTCACGGTGAACGGTGAGTAGCGACGACCCCCGGTCTCGGACCCTGACCACTCCGGCGAGGTGAGCACGGGAACTGGGCCACGCTGAGTGTCGGCGAAGGTGATGCGCTTGTCCTCCGCGCCCGCCGCCAGGTCGTCGAGGCGCTTCCCGACGCGCTTCTGCAGCTTCTCGAAACCGTCCTTCGCCAACGCGCCGTTCGTCGTACCGGAATAAGTGAGAATTGCCTCGGCCATCTTGACATCCGTGTCGATGGCCGGTCGCCCTTCGGCAGGACCTGACGGCATCACACCGTTGCTCGCAGCCAATCGGTCACTCTGCGCGGCCACGTCGTAGGTCACATTCTTGACCGCGAAACCCAGTGTGTCCGCCAGTGGTCCGACGGCCGCCAGCTTGTCCGCGATGGCCGTGTAATCGCGTTCGACCACAACGAAGTTCGGAAGATTCTTGCCCGGCGTCCCCGGGGCGGGCGAACCCTGCCAGTCCGTCACCCTGCCGTGCGGCTGTGCCGTCTCACCGGGGGTGTCGTGCTGCATCGGCACGCTGACGAGATCGTGGCGCACCCCGAGATGAATCTTCGCCAGAGACGAGAGCTTGTCGGCCAGTAGGTGGAACAGATCGAAATCCGACTTCGCTTCCCACGGTGGGTCGATCGCGGGTGAGAAGGCATGCACGAACGGGTGCATGTCGGTCGACGACAGGTCGTGTTTCTCGTACCAGGTCGCAGCCGGAAACACGATGTCGGACAGCAACGTTGTCGACGTCATTCGAAAATCTGCCGACACCATTAGATCGAGCTTGCCCTCGGGCGCTTCCTCGTGCCACTTCACGTCGTTCGGCCGCGGCGTGTTCGGGTTCTCGGTGCCCAGTACGTTGTGGTGGGTGCCCAGCAGGTTTCGCAGGAAGTACTCGTTGCCCTTGGCCGACGAGCCCATCAGGTTCGAGCGCCAGAGAATCAGTGTGCGCGGCCAGTTCTCGGGCGCGTCGATGTCGGTGATCGCGGCGGTGAGGCCGCCGTCGTGCAACTTCTCGGCAACATAGCCGCCGACCGTGGACGCGTCCCCGGTCTCCACGGCAGCATTCACCTCGTCTGCGAGATCGAGCGGATTGCGGTCGAACTGTGGGTAGAACGGCATCCAACCCATCCGCGCCGATTGCGCGATGGCGTCGGCTGTGTGTTCGTGAGTGATCGAGCTCTTCGACAACGGCGAAGCCAACGACGCCGTCGAGTAACCGTCGTTGCGCCATTGGTCGGTGTGCATGTACCAGTACGACGTACCGGTCATGGTCCGCGGCGGCCGCGACCAGTCGAGTGCATTGGCGAGAGAGATCCACCCGGTGATGGGACGGCACTTCTCCTGGCCCACGTAATGCGCCCAGCCTCCGCCGTTGCGACCCATGCACCCGGTGAGGATGAGCAGAGTCAGAATGGCGCGGTACGTGGCGTCACCGTGGAACCACTGACAGATACCTGCACCCATGATGATCATCGAGCGCCCACCGGAATCGATGGCATTGGTGGCGAACTCGCGAGCCACACGGACAGCGGCTTCGGCCGGCACACCGGTGATCTCGGCCTGCCAGGCGGGTGTGTACGGCGTGGTGACGTCGTCGTAACCGGTGGGCCATTCTCCCGGTACTCCGTCCCTGGCCACGCCGTACTGCGCGAACATGAGGTCGAAGACCGTGGTGACCAGAGCCCCGTCGACGCGGATCGCTGGGACTCCGCGCCGCAGTACCCTGCCCGAACCATCGGGGGCATCGAAAGCCGGGAGCAGTATCTCCACGTTCTCGGTGCCGCTCCGCTCGTGCAGGGTGAGCACGGGCGCGATCGTTCCGAGATCGAGATTCCAGCGACCTTCTCCCGATGCCGAGAACCGAAACCCCAATGATCCGTTGGGCACCACGGGTTCACCGGTGCCCTCGTCGAGTACGACCGTCTTCCAGACATCGTCATCGGTAGCAGCGCCGTCGGGCAATGCCGCGAGTTCGTCTGCGGTGACGAACTTTCCGGGCACGTAGGCACCGTCGTGTTCATCGAGATGAATGAGGAACGGAAGGTCGCTGTAGGTCTTGACGTAGTCGTCGAAGAACGGCACCGATCTCCGGGCGAAGAACTCGGTGAGGATGACGTGCCCCATCGCCATTGCGAGCGCGCCGTCGGTACCCGCCTGGGCCGGGAGCCATTCGTCGGCGAACTTGCTGTTGTCGGCGTAGTCGGGACTCACGGTGACGACTTTGGTTCCGCGGTAACGTACCTCGGCCATCCAATGCGCATCCGGAGTGCGTGTGACGGGAACGTTCGATCCCCACATCATCAAGTAGGTGGCGTCCCACCAATCGCCGGACTCGGGGACATCGGTCTGGTCGCCGAAGACCTGCGGGCTGGCAACCGGCAGGTCGGCGTACCAGTCGTAGAACGAGGTCATCACGCCGCCGATGAGCTGAACGAAGCGGGTACCCACGCAATGCGAGACCATCGACATCGCCGGGATCGGCGAGAATCCGGCTCAGCGATCCGGACCGTACGTCTTGATGGTGTGAACGTGCGCGGCAGCGGCGATCTCTACCGCCTCGTCCCATGAAACGCGTACCAAACCGCCTTTGCCACGTGCCTGCTGATACGACTTTCGACGCAGCGGATCACCGACCACGTCGGCCCAGGCCAGCACCGGGTCGCCCAGACGTGCCTTCGCAGCCCGGTACATCTCCACCAGTACCCCACGGGCGTAGGGATGCCGAACACGAGTGGGTGAGTATGTGTACCAGGAGAATGCGGCACCACGAGGACATCCCCGG
>NZ_LVCU01000066.1:0-9645 GCF_001647185.1 Rhodococcus sp. EPR-147 | reverse complement strand
CGTCTTTGACGTAAACCTTCCACGAACAGGAACCGGTGCAGTTGACGCCGTGGGTGGATCGAACGATTTTGTCGTGACTCCACCGGTCGCGGTAGAACACGTCGCCCGCTCGGCCACCCTCGCGAAAGACCGTACGACCGTCGTCACTCTCGTCCCATCGAGTGAAGAGCTTACCGACGTCGAGGAGAGCCTTGGCTGCATTCCCCTGAACGGAGTTCGGTCGAGCATCGATAAGTCGCGCCATACCGTTCACCGTACAAAGAACGACGGTTGCGTCTCGGGCTTTTGCGAAATTCGAGTAACACTCGATTGACCCTTGTTGTGTTACGTATTGTCACGGCAATAATGCAGTCCTGGAGCAGGACTGGACCCATCCATCCCGAAATATGGAGAGCGCGATTTCCGCATAACAATGGACGCCGTCTTCCGGTTTCGCCGTCGCAAATGTACTTTCGGTCTTTTTCGACCGGTGCTGTAGCGGATAGGCGCTTGCCTTGATAAGAAGGAAACACCGATGCAACTACGAATGGGTGCATCACACTCACGCAAACAGAGGAGTCTTCCATATGTTTTCGTCCAGCGAACTCGAAATGAACCTTCTTGCCCTGCTCACTCAGCTGTTCACGGGCAGCGCGGACAACGGAAACGCGCCCGCGTCCTGAGCCCTACCGGCGATGCCGGGTACGGCTTGGACGCTCGGTCGAGCTCGAAAAATCAATTCATCGAGACCATTACCGCTGCTTGTTCGTTCGTCGGCGGTGAGCCTGTAGGCAGTGCACAGCAGTGCACTGCCTACAGCAGTGAACAGGACGGCCGAGCGTCGGCCTGTTCATCGAACATCCTCTGGACTTCACTGACCAGAAGGTCTGTGAAAATTCGAATGCCTACGAGCGCCGAGGGGTATCCGTGACACTGATACACGCTGCGACACACAAACATCGGGTGCCACCGGAGCATCGCGTCCTCGGACTCGATCGACGCACCTTTCCGCCGGCAATCTTCGTCGTCGCGGTTTTCATCGTCATGACCTTCGTGATACCGCGTGTCGATGCAGCCATCGGCTTGGACGACCCCGTTCTCGCAGGAGAGCAAATGGCGATCACCGAGAGCATCATTTTCACTCCGGCCACCGGCTGGACCGTCGAAGAAGGTTTCCGCGTGACCGACGACGGCCTCAGACGCGGCAACGCCACCGTCTCCGATAGTGGCGTGACATTCGAAATCGCTGCAGACTCGTTCGGCGGCACACCCGACGAGCTTCTGGATCAGGTCGAGAAAGTCACTTCCCGCACCGACGACCCGACCTTCCGGGTCGACGGGAACCGCACCACCCTCACGACGTTCACCGGAGAGACCGGGGTAGCTCAGCCATACAGCAGCGTGAACGGCGACGGTGTGGTTGCAGCATTCGTACTGGACGGCACCGGTCTCGAGATCACCGCATACGGTCCTCCCTCTCAGATGACGGCAGCTAACGACAACATCCAAACCATGATCGCGAGCATCCGTACCGTAGACGGGAACAACGCATGAGCGAGACCGACACGAACACAACGACGCATGCCGTGAGCCCCGAGGCCCGGCGACGCCAAGCCGAGGCTCTCGAGGTCTCCGGTTGGGGTGAGCGCTTCGTATTCGTACAACCTCACAACCTCTCGTTCTGGGTGTACGTGCTCCTGATGGGACTCGGCGCTTTCCAGACGTGGTCCTTCTTCCAACCGACGGCCGGGTTCTACGCAGACGGATTCGTGGCAGCGGCGGTCCTCTGCGGACTGTGTGGTCTGGCGTGGTTCGCCTGGTTCCGCCACATCGACCGGTGGGAACGTCAACCGGGCAGCCTCATTGTCGCCGCGCTCCTGTGGGGTGGCGTTGCGGCTACCTTCGCATTCGCGTTACCCGCCAACAACGCGTTGCTCGGCATCTATTCCAAGTTGTTCGGGCAAGACTGGGTTGCGGACTGGGCGGCAGGGGCCGCGGCACCATTCACCGAGGAGGCTGCGAAACTCTGCGGATTCGTACTTCTCATGGGCCTTGCCCCGCGCTTGATCAGAACCGCGAACGACGGCCTGATCATCGGGGCTTTCATCGGACTCGGGTTCGCGGTCTTCGAGGACTTCCAATATGCCGCCAACTCCACCGCTGGGGCATTCGGTACCGATCCGGTCGGTCAGGCCGTGTCGATGTCGTTCACCCGTATCGCGGTCAGCTTCGCATCGCACCCACTCTTCAGTGCCCTCGTCTGCTGCGGCGTCGTCTACCTCGTAGGCACCGCAGCCCAGCCACGAAGAATCGGGCGCGGTGTCGCCTTCGTACTCGCCGGGATGTTCTTCCACTTCACCTGGGACGACGCCGCAGGGCTAGGTCAGGGTGGCATTCTGACTTTTCCGGTCATGATCGGTTCCATCGTCCTGTCGTTCACGGTGCTGGCCATCGCGTTCCGACGGGCAGCGCCGCGGGAATACCAGTTCGTCCGCGACATCCTGGCCCCCGAGGTCGAAGCGGGAACCGTAACCGACGCCGAGATCGACGGCATCCTGGAGAAGAAGGCGCGTAAGGCCTTCATCAAGTCCGCGCCGCATCACAAGTCCCGTCGAGCACGCAAGCACCTTCGACGCGCGATTCTCGACCTCGCCCACGACCTTGCCCACGACAAGGGAGCCGACACCGATGCCGTGCGACACTCTCGCTCGGAAGTCGAGCGCCTGCGCGCCAAGGCCGGCTGACCGACAGCCAAGTGAAACCGGTACCGCCCGAATGCGTTTCGGGTGGTACCGGTTTTTCGTGTCCCGGCCCTACGGCGTCCGAGTCAGAAATCAGCGCTCGTGGAAGCAGCAGCCGTGACCGACGGTGAATTGCCCTTCTCGGGCGATTGACCACGCAAGGTCCACTGCCAGTCCCGCACGGCCGGCAGGTCGTCACCGTGCTCTCGGGTCCACTGTCGTGCACGCCTTCGGGTGTCGACCATCTCCTGCCGTAGCGACGCCGCCCTCGAGCCGAGTCGTGGAGTGCGGTCGATGACGTCGATGACCAGATGGAACCGGTCCATGTCGTTCATCATGACCATGTCGAAGGGCGTGGTGGTCGTTCCCTCCTCCTTGTAGCCACGCACGTGAAGATGGGCGTTGTTGGCTCGGCGGTAGGTAAGACGATGAATCAGCCATGGGTAGCCGTGATAGGCGAAGATCACCGGCACATCCACCCCGAAGAGGCTGTCGTACTCGCGTTGCGGCATCCCGTGCGGATGCTCGGTCTCGTCCTGCAGCCGCATCAGATCCACCACGTTCACGAACCGCACTTTCAGGTCCGGCAGACCCTCCCGCAGGATGCTGACAGCGGCGAGCGCCTCGAGGGTGGGGACATCGCCGGCGGCAGCGATCACCACGTCCGGATGTCCCTCGTCGTTGGAAGCCCACTCCCAGATCCCGGCTCCCCGAGCGCAGTGGAGATCGGCCTCGTCCGCGGTGAGCCAGTCGAACGACGGCTGCTTGCCCGACACGACGACGTTGACGTAGTGCCGACTTTCCAGGCAGTGCTGCATGGTGGACAGCAACGTGTTCGCGTCCGGCGGCAGGTAGACCCGCACGACCTCCGCTCGCTTGTTGACCACATGGTCGATGAAGCCGGGATCCTGGTGCGAGAATCCGTTGTGGTCCTGACGCCACACGTGTGAGCTCAGCAGATAGTTCAAGCTGGGCACCCGCGGTCGCCACGGGATGTCGCGGGTGGTCTTGAGCCACTTCGCGTGCTGGTTGAACATCGAGTCGACGAGGTGGATGAACGCCTCGTAGCAGCTGAAGAGCCCGTGCCGTCCGGTCAGTGTGTAGCCCTCGACCCACCCCTGGCAGGTGTGCTCCGACAGTATCTCCACCACGCGCCCCGATCGGGCCAGGTGTTCGTCGGTGTCCACGATGGTGCCGGCGAAGACCTTGTCGGTGACCTCGTACACCGGGTTGAGCCGGTTCGATGCAGTCTCGTCCGGGCCGAAGATCCTGAAGTTCGTGGGGTTGTCCCGCACCACGTCGATCAGGTATTCGCCCAGGACCCGCGTCGGCTCGTGGATCGACCCTCCAGGTTCGCTGACCTCGACGGCTCGGTCACGGAAATCCGGCAACCGAAGGGGGCGGGTCAGCAGGCCTCCGTTGGCTTGCGGGTTGGCGCTCATCCGACGGTCCCCCACCGGGGCGAGCGCCCGCACCGACTCGATCAACACCCCGTCTGTCCCGAACAACTCCTCGGCGCGGTACGACCGCATCCACTGCTCGAGCTGAGCGCGATGCTCGTCGTTCTCGCGGGTCGCCGCCAGTGGGACCTGATGGGCCCGCCACGTACCTTCCACCGGCAGCCCGTCGACGACCTTCGGACCGGTCCACCCCTTGGGGGTGACCATCAGAATCATCGGACCCGGACGCCGTTCGAGGTCGCCGTCCACCCGCGCTGCACGCTGATTCTCCGTGATCAGATCGTGAGCCCTGTCCATGGCCTCGGCCATCTGCTGGTGCACCTGCGCCGGGTCGTCGCCCTCGACGGTGATCACCTCGTGGCCGTAGCCCCGCAACAGGCTCTCCAGCTCCTCGCGGTGAATGCGCGCCGGAACGGTCGGGTTGGCGATCTTGTAGCCGTTCAGATGCAGGATCGGCAGCACCGCCCCGTCGTGGACCGGATCGAGGAACTTGTTGCTGTGCCACGACGCGGCCAACGGCCCGGTCTCGAACTCTCCGTCACCGACCACCGCGACGACAACGAGGTCGGGGTTGTCCATCGCCGCACCGTAGGCGTGGGAGAGCACGTACCCGAGTTCACCGCCCTCGTGGATCGAGCCCGGCGTCTCCGGTGCCACGTGACTGGGGATCCCGCCGGGAAAAGAGAACTGCCGGAATAGCTTTCGTAGGCCCTCGGTACCCTCCCCTATGTGCGGATAGACCTCGCTGTACGTGCCCTCCAGGTACGCGTTGGCCACCAGAGCCGGCCCGCCATGCCCGGGTCCGGCCAAGAAGATGGCATCGACGTCACGGTTGCGAATGAGTCGATTCATATGTGCGTACACAAGATTCAGCCCCGGACTGGTTCCCCAATGACCGAGAAGACGCGGCTTGACGTCCTCCGGAACGAGCTCACGCTCGAGCATCGGGTTGTCCAGGAGGTAGATCTGTCCGACCGACAGGTAGTTCGCTGCCCGCCACCACCGATCGATAGCGGTCAGCTCCGCTTGGTCGAGCGCTACTGTGCTGTCAGAGACCATGGTCGCTCCTCGATTCTTCGTGTTCGTCGAACATTGCACTCTTCCTGTCGTCAGACCGTGATGTTGCCCGTGCCGAGCAGCGCGAGCGCGAGAATCGCTGCCCCCGTAAGCAATCCGCATACGACGCGTTCCGGGCCGGTGAACACCCGACCCGAATGCTCGCGCCGAGCCACGACGTAGAGCAGCGTCCCCGGGGCGTACACCAGGCAGCCGAGCAGCACGTACTCCACGCCTGCCGCGTACAGCAGGAAGACGGAGTACAGGACCGCCAGGATCCCGATGACAAGTTGACGGCGTCGCTCGGTGTCATCGCTCGGACCGTAGGTCTCGCGAGTGAGAGTCAGCTTCACCGCGTACGCCGCCGCCAGCAGGTAGGGAATCAACGTCAGGGCCGTGTCCAGCTTGAGCATGAAGTCCAACGCGTCACCGACGACCAGAACGAGCAGCAGGAAGATCTGCACGCTGATGTTCGTGAGCACCAGGGCTGCCACCGGTGTTCCACCGGCGTTCTCTCGGGCGAGCCGTTTGGGCAGGATCCCGGTTCTGGCGGGCATGAACATGACCTCCGCGTTGAGTAGTGTCCACGCGAGGTACGCGCCCAACACGGAGATCACGACCCCGAGATCGATCAGCGTCCCGCCCCAGGGCCCGACGACCTCTTCGAGTACGACGCCCATCGACGGGGCCGCGGCGTCGGCCAGGTCCGTGCGGGGAAGCACGCCGTACGACACCGTCGTCACCGAGCCGAAGAGGGCGAGCGTACTGAGCAGGCCCACCAGGGTTGCACGGCCGATATCGGCGCGCTTCTGGGCGATCCGTGAATACACGCTCGCCCCCTCGATGCCGAGAAAGACGAAGGTGGTCAGGAGCATGGTGTCGGTGACCTGCGTGAACAGACTCTCCCCCGTGTCACGGCCCCAGAAGTTCTGGGCGAACACGCTGGGGTCGAAGGCCACCGCGCAGATCACGACGAAGACGGCGATCGGCAGCAGCTTGGCCGCTGTCACGATTCTGTTGATGATCGCCGCCTGACGGATCCCCCGGACGATGAGCAGGTGAACGACCCAGATGATCACTGACGCGCAGATCACCGCGAGCACCGTGTTTCCGGCTCCGAGACCAGGGAGGAAAGCTCCGATGCTCGCCATGGCGAACGTCAGGAAGAACACGTTTCCGACGATGTTGCTGGCCCAGTATCCCCACGCAGCGTTGAAGCCTGCATAGTTCCCGAAACCCTCTTGGGCGTAGACGTAGATTCCGCTGTCGAGGTCCGGTTTCCGCAGGGCGAGCGACTGGAACACCAATCCGAGCATGAGCATTCCGGATCCGGCGATGGCCCACGCGATGAGGGACCCGACCACACCGGTCGCGGAGCCGAAACCACCCGGGAGGGTGAAGATCCCGCCACCGACCATCGATCCGACGACCATCGCGGTCAACGTGGTCACGTTGACCTTGCGGTCCGCCTGTTCCGCCGTACCCGTCATGGGTCAGTGCTGCTGGCGAACGATGGGGAACAGGATTGTGTCACGGATGCTGAGGCCGGTGAGGTTCATGACGAGTCTGTCGACGCCGAGCCCCATTCCGCCGGTCGGCGGCATGCCGTACTCGAGCGCCTCCAGGAAATCCTCGTCCACCTGCATCGCCTCTGCGTCCCCCGCCGCGGCCAGCAACGACTGGGTGACGAGACGCTCGCGCTGGTCGACCGGGTCCACCAATTCGGAGTACGCGGTGCCCTGCTCGGCACCGAAGATCACCAGGTCCCACTTCTCGGCGAGCCGTCCATCGCCGCGATGCGGCCTGGTGAGCGGAGCGTTCTCTTTCGGGAAGTCCGTGTAGAACACGGGCGTCGTCGTCTGCCCCTCGCACAGCTCCTCGTAGATACCTTCGAGCGCCGCTCCCCACGTCGGGTCCTCGACCAGCTCTGCACCGACCTTCTCTGCGTGTCGCAGAAGCTCCGCTTTCGGGGTATCGGCCGTGATCTCCTCACCGAGCGCCTCGGACACGGCCTGGCACATCGTCTTGACCGGCCAGTTACCGGAGAGGTCGTACTCGACGATCTTGCCGTCGCGGTCCGCACGCCGAGCGATCGGCTCACCGTGGACGGCGATCGCAGCCTCTTGAATCAGCTGCTGCGTCAGCATGCGCATGGTGTTGTAATCGCCGTAGGTCTCGTAGACCTCCAGGGACGTGAACTCGGGGTTGTGCTTGAAGTCCGCTCCTTCGTTGCGGAATTGCCGACCCACCTCGAAGACCTTCTCCATCCCTCCGACCAGCAGGCGCTTGAGGTGTAGCTCCGTGGCGATACGCAGATAGAGATCCATGTCGTAGGCATTGATGTGCGTCTCGAAAGGACGTGCGTTCGCTCCACCGTGCACGGTCTGCAGAATGGGCGTCTCGACCTCGGTGAATCCTCGGCTCTGCAGTGAGTCCCGGATACTGCGCACCACGGTCGCGCGCTGGTAGGCCACGGTTCGGGCCTCCGGTCGAACGATCAGATCCACGTACCGCATGCGAATCCTGGCCTCGGGGTCGATGAGGCCCTTGTGCTTGTCGGGAAGTGGGCGCAGAGACTTGCTGGTCATCATGACCGAGGTCGCCCGCACGCTCAGCTCTCCCTTGTGGGTGGTCACCACCTCACCCGTGATCCCGACCTGGTCGCCGAGGTCCACGGAATGTTCCCAGAAGTGCAGGTCGCTCTCCCCCAGGTGCTGAACGTCGACCATGACCTGCAGGTCGCCGCTGCCGTCACGCAGGGTGGCGAACGCGACGCTGCCCATGTCGCGCTTGAGTACGACCCGTCCGACCACGGAGACGACCGTGCCGGTCTCGGTGTCGGCAGGCAGGTCGCCCGCCTCTTTCCTGACCTGCGCCAGCGTGTGAGTCCGTGGCGCAGTGGCCGGATAGGGGTCGACACCCTCCTCGCGGAGTCGGTCGAGCTTGAGCCGTCGCACCCGCATCTGATCCGGCAGACGGTCGATCGACAAGGCCTCGCCGACCACGTCCCGCGCCGGGGGAATCAGCGCCCGGACCTGCTCGGCGTACTCCTCGTGTCCGGTGGCGAGACCGTCGTCGCCGCGGCCTCGGCGTCGCAACAGGTTGATCGAGGGAACCGTCAGGAAGCCCTCGGCGCTACCGGCGGCCGTGCCCACTCGTGGCAGGTCGGAGGCGTACTCGTAGCCCATGTAGCGCGGCTGCCAGTCCGGTAGATACTTGGCATTCGATCGGTACAACGACTCGAGCTGCCATGTCTTGCTCGCGAGCAGGAGGCCCTGCCGCCAGACCCGAGCGACCGGCCCTGCCCCGACCTGAGCACCACGCTCGAACGCTTCGCGGAACATCGCGAAGTTGAGCGAGACCGGGCCGACGCCGATGCGCGAGGCCTGCGCCGCGAGGGCGCCGACGAGGAACTCGACGAGTCCGTTGTCGGCCGTGGGGTCTCGACGCATCAGGTCCAGAGACAGACCGGTCCTGCCCCAGGGGACGAAGCTCAGGAACCCTCGCAGCCGTCCGGTCTCGTCTGTCGCTCGGACCAGGACGCAGTCGCCGTCGAGCGGATCCGCAAGCCGGCCCAATGCCATCGAGAAGCCACGCTCGTCGCCACCGTCTCCGCGCCAGTGCTCTGCCGCGTCCGCGAGCGCCGCGAAGTCGTCGGCGCTGAGCGCCGAGTGCCGCAGAACTGTGGCGGTGTACCCACGCCGTTGGAGTCGATCGACCGACCGGCGGACCTCCTTCATCCCTGGGGCGTTCAACGAGAACGTCGCCATGTCCACGATCGCCTCGTCGCCGATATCGAGCATCGTCAGGCCTGCATCGGCGTAGGCCTGAGCCCCGCTGTGGCCGGCTCCCATCACCGCGAGGGACAGGCCCTGTTCACGGGACCAACGTCGCCAGGCCTCGATGGCCCCGGGCCAGTACTCTCTGTCGCCCACCGGATTGCCGCTCGCCAGACATACCGAACCGATCGCACGGTAGGAAATCCCGGCGTGCGCCGTTCCGGCGTCGCCGGAGTCCCATACGACACCCTTGTCGCGACGCGTCGCGAAGTAGCCGAGCGAGTCCTCGTCGCCGTGGTCCCGCAGCATTCCACGCACGATGGCTTCGTCGATCGCCTCGGGCGTCGTGATCTTGCGCGGTGCACCGAAGAAAATCCCTGCGGCACCGATGACCACGACGGCCCCGACGAATCCCACGATGGCGCGTACCCAAATGGGCGCGCTGACGCCCGAGACGAGCTCCCCTCCAGAACGCCCGACATCGGCGAACATCGTCGACAGGACGTACGTCGCGGCACTGCCGACGCCGTCGGCAGTGCCGAACGCACGCACCAATACCGAGCCGAGCAGCAGCATCACGACGCCACCGCCGAGGAAGACCGCAAGGGCACGGCGCAGGCTCCCCGGCAC
>NZ_LVCU01000065.1:0-933 GCF_001647185.1 Rhodococcus sp. EPR-147 | reverse complement strand
TCGCCGTCGACAATGTTCCAGACCCGACCGATGCTCGGGATGACGAACCACCACGCGATCAGGAGCACGAGAGCAGGTCGAAGGCGTCGCCGGAGGGCCACGCCCATCACGTACAACAGCGCGGCGTAGACCAGTCCCGGGTACACGGGCACCAGCAAGAGCGACACGATGTCGTCGTCCGCCGCGAAGTAGCGGTACCACGGCGGTACCAGCGTGATCACCAGGACGAAGGTCGCGAAGAGAAAAGCAGCCGCGGCAAACAGGTCGGGCCAACGGTCGAGGGATGGCCGCTGAGGCTGGATTGCGCCGCGTTCCTCTGTTTGCTCCACAGTCATGAAAGGGATACCTCCCGCGAACGAGCCGCCCCGGGCGGCAATTCTTTTTCCGGACATGCCATTTCAGATGCTCGCGCGGGCATGTTCCCCGTGCACGTCGGCCGTCGGATCACGTTGGGCGACGGCCAAATCGAGCGTATCCGAATATGGACGTCGTCATGATGCGGAAAGCGAAAAGATTCATAATGCCTGTTTTGCCGAACAATGCGGGCGGACTCGACAATTCCACCGCGATGAGCTGCGGCACCGAAATGAAAACGCCAGAGCCGAACGGCGACAACCTGATTGCGAATGCGGCAGACTGTCCCCATGACCCTCGGTCTCACCACTGCTGTTGTCGCCGCCATTTGCTACGGCGTCGGGTCGATCCTGCAGGCGGCCGCGGCACGCGGCACCGCCCAGGTCGAGGGACTCGATCCGCGGTTGCTCGTCCGGCTCCTGAGATCGTGGAAATACCTGCTCGGAGTGGGCCTCGACGGCCTCGGGTTCCTGCTCGGTCTCGTCGCCGTCCGCTCCCTCCCACTGTTCGTCGTCCAGTCAATCGTGGCGAGCTTCCTCGCCATCACAGCCATCCTGGGCGCGATCTTCCTGAAAATGC
>NZ_LVCU01000064.1:0-14606 GCF_001647185.1 Rhodococcus sp. EPR-147 | reverse complement strand
GCCGTATCGGCGGCCGAGACCTGGGGTGTCCTCATCGCCGCCGTTGCGCTCGTGGTGCTTGCCGTCCCCGCAGCGCGGCTCACCGGTGCCGCGGGTGCGACGGCCTTGGGTGCCGTGGCGGGCCTCGCTTTCGGAGCAACGGCAGTGGCAGCACGGATGTTGCCCGACGACCTCGCGGCTATTCCCGCCAGTCCCGCCACCTGGGCATTGGTGCTGGGTGGAGTGACCGCGCTCCTGACCTACTCGGTGGCCCTGCAGCGTGGCACCGTGACGCAGGCGACGGCACCCGTCGTCGTGGGCGAGACCATCGCACCGGCGATCGTCGGTCTCACTCTGCTGGGCGATGCACCACGACCGGGGTGGGGAATCGTTGCTGCGATCGGTTTCGTCCTGGCCGTCGCCGGAGCGGTCAGCCTCGCTCGTCACGGAGAAATCGAGGAAGAGGCACCCACGACGTGAGCGACTACGGTCGGCCCCGCGCCGCGACCACCCCGAGGCAGACGATCCAGGCGCTGATGCCCACAATGTGAATGCGCTGGGACACTCCCACAGCCGATGACGGCTCGGTAGCACCGTCGAAATAGCCGAAGACGAGGCTTGCGACCACGCCGACAATCCAGAAACTCCACCACGCCAACCTCTTCAACCATCGAGGACCGGTGTCACGCGTCGCGAACCAGACCGCAGCGACACCGGCGAAGAGGGCAACGTTGGAGACCACGCTTGCGCCGTCGTGAATCTGCAACTGCAGCTGGTCGGACGGAGACGAGCAGGTCACGCTCGGCCCGCACGGAACCGGCACCACGGCCGCTACAACTGATCCGAGCGCGAAAAGCGCCGTCGCCCAGACAGCGACCTCACGCCACCGACCCGACGGCAGCGCCGACCTCACCGACGGCAGCAGGGCGACCACAAGCACGGCACACACGACGTCGGTGACGCGCAACAACATGGCGTTCGGCTCCCCCGGGGCCTCCAACTCACTGACTACCTCACCCATGCCTCGGAAACCCCGCTGCACCCAATCGATCAGGAAGTTGGCGTAGAGAAACGCGGCTACCAGCCCGACCCCGATCAAGACTCGCGAACGGATGTTCGTCATGAGCCGACCCGATCACTTCGACTACGCCGACTCGACCACTCCCGCGACCGTGGACTCGAAAGTGCCAGCAGCACAAGGATACTTCCGCCGATGGCCGGGAGATCACCGATGCCGAGCGGAGCCCGGTTCCCCAGAGTGGACGCAAAACCCACCAACGACGTCAAGGCACATGCGGACATGAGACCGAGTCGGGCCCACTGATGGCCGGACAGGACCCGCAGGGCAAGGAATACATCGATCACCGTCAACGAGACAAGTATTGCCACCACCGCCCCTACGGTGGCCGTGGTCGTCAGATCCACCACGTCGCGGCTTCCCAGCCGGACAAGCAGGCCAGGAGCCGTGAGCAGCAGCAGTGCCAGTGTGAGGTAGCAGGCGCCCCTGATCAGTGCCAAGGTCGATCCGAGCATGATCATCGCGGGACGGCGGTCCCGGCTGTCTGTCGGGGCATCGTGCTGGGTCGACGATGTCGCGACGACACTCAGATCGAGGATCGGCAGATCGCCGTCGGTGAGGATGCGATCGCCTCCCCCGTTCCGGGTGTGATATCCGGAGGCAAAGCGCTCGAGCGTACGCACCGTGACCGTCGGTGTAGCCTCCGTGAGGGTACCCACGACGAAGTCACGTTCGACGTCGATGTCCTCCTCGATCTTGTGCGTCACCTGCAAAGTGAAGAGCGACAGTCCTACTCGTCGGTCGTACGTCGCGGCACCGAGCCAATGCACCGGGAAGCCACCCGGTAGCAACCATCCCGGTGGGCATCGCCACAGTCGCAGGTGATGCCGCTTCGAGGGACTGCCTGCCACCTCGCGCTGATAGGCGAAATCCTGCTGTCGACCGAAGAGGTACAAGGGACTCACCGGTGCCTGCGCGTAACTGCGCCTCGACGCGATGCGACGCACCAGGTGCCACGAGCTGCCGAGGCCGAGATCGTCGGCGCGCGTCCAACCGGCGACATCGAAAGCCTCTTGAATCTGTGCTTCGTCGCCCAGCAATCCGAGGTTGACGGGGTCGCCCAGCAGCCCATCGCTCGTGCGCGCGCGTCCGATGAAATAGTTCGGCACATAGACGCTGGTGAGGATGCCGTGCAGCCGAGGAAGTACGAGGTAGGTGACGAATAGCCAGAAGACCACGAGCAGCGGTAGTTGCCAGCCACCGACCACGCCGTCGCGCAGCAGGACGTAGGCCAACCATATTGCCGCGACACCCGAATAGGCGAAAAATGCCCAATCCACGACACCGATGAGCGAGAGCTCACGATCCTGTGATCGGTCGATCGACATATTCCGATTCTGCACGAAGACCCACCGGCGGTATGACCGATTACTGGAATCGGCCCAAGACCCCTGCGAGGTCGTGAGTTCGCATACGCGCTGTCACACAACAGAACAGCCGCCCGAATCGTCGGCCCGTCGTGACGAAGGTTCGGTACGGGTGTCGACGGTATCGACGACGAATGCGCCGGCAAAGTCACGTGAGCCTTCGATTCGGACCAACTGGCGAAGCGCCCACACGCGGCCACACAGGTCCCGGCATTTCCCTCGGAGCGGGATGCTTGACTGGCGATCGCGATTCACTTCGCGACGGCGGGTGGGATCTGCGGCTGACCGACATCACCGGACACCTCACGGACGATGGCAAGCTGTACCTGCGCACGATCACGGACATAAGGTCCAACAGGATCGTGGGCTTCTCGATCGACTCCCGAATGAAGGCCTCATCGGCGGTGTTCCGCGATTCATAGTGCTGCGGCGCAACGAATCTCGGGTGGGGACGCTCGCCACTCGGACCGCGACAGCCACTTCCGGTGCAGGATATTCGTGATGCTCTCTTGCGCAATGGATTACGAGGTTACACCGGCTGGGTAGGTAGGTGTGGTGACAATTCCGCTCGGTGTGCCGCTCACCGACGAGGTGACCTACCATCGAATTCGAGACAATCGACAGAACCGCACACGCGGCCAGAATCACTCACCCCCACGAAGCAACCGCCGTGAGGCAGTCCCGAATGCAAGGAGTTGACGATGAATTTTCCGAGCGGGACGAGGTGGGTCTTCTTCTGGTCGGGGCTGGCGTTGCTGTGGGCCGTTGTTTCGGTGACTCGAACTCAGGACGGTGAGTTTTCGGTCTGGTCATGGGTGGCAACTTGTTTGCTCACTGCCGCCGCAATCCTGACCGGACTTCGTACATTTCGCCGCAGGCAATAACGACGAGCACGGACCGACGAACAAGTAGGGAGTCCGCTGCTGCATCGAGGGGCGGTCAATTCGATACCCTCGTCGAGCAGAGTCCCGACACAGTCGTTCCTCGAATGGCCTGAGCTGCCCGTTCTCGGTGTGATGCGCCGAGGGGTGGACTCCGCAAGGCGGAAATGACGAATTTGTCGAAAAGCTTTTTGGTTCAACCACAGTGGGGGTGGTCCGCGAGGAGGTCTCCATTTTTGCGATCACCGGCCGCCTTGCACTGTATGGTGACCGCGGGGATCGGTACGGCTCGGGAAGAATGTCGGGGGATCATGACTCTGTTCGGTGTGCTCGATCGCGTATTGACTCGACAACTACCCCTGGAACCTCCGGACGACCCCCATGCCGCCATCCTTCCGACCCCGATCGACAACGATGCCTTCTTCCTCACCCCTCCCGGCATCGAGGACCTCGCACCCGGCGCAGTGATCCGGCAGCGCACGACCCGCGGTCTGGTGCCCCGGCCGCGAACCGCCCTGCATCAGTTCATGGTGCGATCGACCGACGCGCGGGGTCTCCCCGCCGGCGTCACCGCCTCGCTGCTGATCCCGAAGCGGCCGTGGACCGGGCGCGGACCGCGGCCCGTCGTCGCCCACAACGTGGCCATCGATTCGCTCGGAGCCAAGAGCACGCCGTCGTACCGGCTCGTGCACGGTGTCGGGGCCGACCTCCCGCCGGTGATGCCGCTCTGGCTCGCTCGCGGATACGCCGTCCTCGTCGCCGATCACCAAGGCCCGCGAATGTCGTACTCCGAAGGCACGATGGCCGGCCAAGCCGTCCTGGACTCGCTGCGCGGGATGACGGTCGCCGCCCCGGAGCTCGCCGACAGCCCAGTGGTGGCCTACGGCTACAGCGGCGGCGCGATCGCCACCACATGGACGGCGCAACTGCAGCCGAGGTACGCGCCGGACGTGCGGTTGGTGGGTGCCGTCGCCGGTGGAACGCCCACCGACTTCTCGATGCTGCTGGACACCATGAACGGCACCGTCGCGGCCGGCTTGCTGGGTGCGGCGAGCATGGGTCTCGCGCGTGAGCACCCCGAGATGGTGGAGTTGTTCGGCCCGAAGGCGCTGCTGTTGGCGTCCTGGGTGAAGGACATGTCCGTCCTCCCCCTGGCCTTGGGCGGGTTGGTACGCATGCGAATCGAGGAATTGGCGTCCAAGCCCGACCCGTTCGACTCCGACATCGCGCGGCGGGTGATCGCCGCGAACCGTCCGGGTGCCGAGGCACCGTCGGCACCGGTCGCGTTCTTCCACGGGTCCGCGAGCAAGTGGATCGGCGATCGCTTCATCCCCGAGGCCGGCGTGACTGCCCTGATCGAGCAGTGGCGCAGCAAGGGTGCAAACGTGCTTTACGAGCCCGTGGCAGGCGACCACTTCATCGGTGCCATGACCGGTCTGCCGTTCGTGTTGCGTTGGACTGCATGGCAATTCGCGATCAACGGTTCGGGTTAGTTCGCCGAAGGGACGTAGCGCTGTGACCTGGTTCTTTTCTGTGCCCCCAGTCGGACTCGAACCGACACTGTGCGGATTTCAAGTCTCTGGAAGTGGATCCAACTGAACATCTCTGGACTAGATTTCTGTTTCTTTACAATATTTTTCGTACGTTACGGTCCGGCCCGGTCCATGTCCGAACGTACCAACTCGTGACACTCTCGTGACTCCGAGCTACCGCCGGCGCTCCGGCACCGGACAGCCCTGATCGGTGTCGGACAGCCACGGTACCGGGTGGACGGAGGGTGTCCTGTAACACCGACGTGCTGTGCGGACTCGTGACGACGAGACTCGTTCGAGCCAAGCCACATGGCCCCGGAGTCAGTAGGAAAGTGCGACCACGTGACGAACCAGGCGTCCGCGATCCGCAGACTACTTGTTCCGTACCAAGGGGGTGGGATGATGGGCCGTCCATTACGGCGGTCGGGGTCGACGGACGAATAAACGAAGTTGTTGGGCACCGATCGCGTGAGAACCACCGGGTGGGCGAACCTGGTGCGCAGGTAGACGCGACGCGCAGGACCTGAAGACCCGATTGGAGAATTGAAGCTGGACGGCAGCTGAGGGCAGTGAAACCGGCAGTCCCCACGCCGTCGAATCAACAGTGTGGCACCACCTGTCAGGTGCACTGTCACCCTGTGGACGCCACCCTCGCACATGATATTTGTCATGCGCGACCCGTGACGCTGTCATCGCAGACCGTGTCCATGCGCACTGGTGTCGACCCCCACGCGGAGAGCACCCTCGAATACATGACCACGCCACCCGCCCCGCCGAAACGCATGAAACCGTTCCGACAGTGGCAGGTACTGCATCGACACCTGTACACCGTCGATCACGCCGGCCCTGAAGGAAACGCGATTCGATACACCCTCGAAATCGATACAGCCAACGGCGACAACGAAGTACAGGTGTACGCCGATGGATGGTTCCAGTCCAAGCACGAACTGCCGGCCTCGATCCCCGTCCTCGGCGGGCACATCGAAGCAAACGCCTCGTTGTACGGCGTCACTCGAATGCACCTCGTGACGGCAGACGGTGCCGCGCGGCGGTTGACTCCCGTCGCCGGAACGATCGAGGACCGTCGCCGCGCACTCGATCGTCGCCACCCTACGATCAGCAGAGCCATGAGGTGGGCAGCAATTGCAATCCTCATCGCCAATCTCGTGCTCGCCATACCCTTTGCGATCGAACTGGCGACAGAACTACCCGCAATTCAGCGAAACCTCGGCACGTTCGTCTCACCGATTCAACTACCCGCATGGGCCAACACGTCGCTGATGGTCGCCGGAATACTTGCAGCGACCGAGCGCGTCCTGACTTTGCGTCGCAACAGGATCCTCGATATGGAGACGATCTGGACAGGTCTTTAGGCTTTCCTCGGCAAACAACGAGATTTCGATTCCTGAACGGTCTGGCCCCGAATTGCTGTCGATGGGGTGGTGGAGCAGCCGACGAACTGGCCGCTACCTGCCCGAGTCACGATGGCTGCGATGAGTTCGGCGCCCACCCGAGGTCTCACCGAGTATGGACAACATCGAAACGAAGATCATTGCCCGCACCGGCCGCGGCACCGCCAGCGAAAAGGAAAGCGACGGAGCCGCAGTCTGGTCGGACATTGCAGCGACACTGCGATCCGGAGAGATGACGAGTTGGCTCAACGTTCGTGGTCGTCGAGGCGGTGTCCACACCCGGCCGGTATTCGCGGCGTGGGGCGAGACGTCGTTCTTCTTCGCCACCAAAGCATCGGCGTCGAAAACTGCCCACCTGCAGAACGACAACGAGGTTTCGTTGGCCATCGACCTCGGCGAGGTGCATCTCGTCGTCGACGGTGTTGCCGAACGCCTCACAACGGCGGACGACATGCACCGAGCCTCCGCAGCCATGTTCGACGTCTTCGATTGGCCCACCGAGGTTCGAGGCGACGAACTCGACGCACCGTACGCGGCACCGACGTCCGGTGGGCCACCCTTCCAAGCCTGGGAGCTGCGTCCCACCCGCGCTTACGCATTTCCGACCCGAGACCAGGTCGAGCCGACGAGGTTCGTGTTTAGGGCGGCTGATCGTTGATTCGATGACGCCGAACGATGTACGGCTCGTGCGTCACTCTGGGGTGATCGCGTCCCAGAGTCCGCAGTGGTGCTCCGCGCGATGATCGACGAGGTGCACGCCTGACCCGGTGACCGGATTGTCGAACTGCATGACCGGGGTTTCGATACCGGTGGTGACAGGCCATTCGGCATCGTCGGCCCCACCGGGAGTGCCGGTGTGGGCGAACGCGGCCCACGCGACCACCATGTCGTCACCGAGCTCGCGTTGTCCGGGTTCGGTGAGCAGACCTTCGCTGCCGAGATCGAACAGGTACGGCAGGTCGGTGGCGTGCGCCGCCCCCTGGGGCACACCCGATGACCCCACGCCGCTCACGTCGTGCGCGCTGCGATCTGCGAATTCGTAGCTGTACACCGGTGTTCCGGCCGCAGCGAGATCGCGTGCACCGCGAGATGTCGTGCAGGCCCACGCCACATCGGTCACCACCGTGGCCCACGCAACGGGAGCCGACTCGTAGTCATCAAGCGGATACGTCGCGCTCACCGCTCCCACGTCGGCCGGGAAGGAGCTTCGAATCAACGACTCGTAATTCTCCGCGGTCACCGCGGTCGGGTCGGTGAGCAAGAGTCCGCCGATGAACGAGCGATGTTCGTCGCGATTGCCGCCGGACAGGACAGGAACCTTCAGCCAATTCCCCTGCTGGACTGCTGTCGACGGTTGCTGCGGAAGCAGTTCGGTCCCGTACGCGATCGGGTTACCGAACAACACGGCTTGCCCCAGTAGGGCATCGACGGGTCGTGCGCGTAAGCACCCCAGCGGGTCGGGGTCGGTACACCCCAGCGCAGCAGCAGCCACCGAACCCTGAGCTTCGCTGTCGGACAACGAAATCAGAGACGACGACGCAGGCAGACCGGGGAACAGCGTGCCGGCGGGCCACGCGAGGCTGCACGAGCCGGAGGAGAAAATGGCCCTGTCGACGAGGCCTACCGCAGCCGGTGATGTCAGCGCGGCGCAGACGGACGTTCCACCGGCCGATTCACCGAACACAGTAATCGAGTCGGGGTCGCCGCCGAACACCTCGGCGTTGTCGTTGGCCCAACGCAGAGCAGCCAATTGGTCTGCGAGACCGAAGTTTCCGGACCCGTCGAGTCCGGGCAGTCCCAGGTAACCGAGCATCCCGAGCCGGTAGTTCGCGGTCACCACGACGACGTCACCCTGATCGGCGAGCCGCTGAGCGTCGTACTGCGAGCCGGCTCCACTGGTGAAACCGCCGCCGTGCCACCACACCATCACCGGGCGCGGTGTCTCGCTCGCTCGGGCGGGCACGGTGACGTTCAGGAACAGGCAATCCTCGTCTGTCGACGAGACGGCCTGCGCAGTCTCTCCCGTTTGTGGACACGGTGACCCCGCGCGGGTGGCATCGAGGACGTCATCGGTATCGGGAACCGGTTCGGGACGGGTCCACCGGCGGTCACCGGTCGGCGGCTGCGCGTACCGAACGCCGAGGAACTGGTGTGTCTCGCCCACGGCGACCCCCTGCAGAGTTCCCGTCGTGGTGTCCACCACCAGATCCGATCCGGTCGCCGCGTCATTGTCCACCGACGAACAGCCAGTGGCGACCAGAACCGTCGCCGCGACGATCGTCAGTACACGCCTCATGACATCACCCGCGTGGCTGCGTCGATGGTGCTGACCAGCTCGTCGGCAAGCACAACCGGGTCGGCTCCCGCTGCGGTCAACCCGACCGCGGTGTCCAGGATGGCGCGGATGGTCAGCGCCATGAGTGTCACGTCGAACTCGCGCATCTGGCCGGCGACCTGACCGTCCCGGAGCAGGCCGGCGGTCGCCATCATTTCGGCTGCATGCTCAGGACGCTCCTCCCGCCGCAGGCTGTCCCCGGTGCGGCTGGTGTAGATCGCGGTGAGGGCCCGGAGGTGACGCGGGTAGTGGGCGTAAAACGCAATGCTCCCCCGAACGAACGACGCCACGCTGTCGCGGGGCGACTGCGCCGACAGCGTGTCCGGCTGCACTTCCCGGCGGCCGAGGTCGTAAACGGCGTCCACAGCTGCCTCGAACAACTCGCGACGTCCCCCGGGAAAGTGGTAGTTCACCACCCCTCGGCTGACACCCGCGCACTCGGCTATCCGCACCAGAGAGGCCTGTTCGGCACCCAGGTCGGCCAGAACATCGATCGCAGCATCGACGAGTTGAGCCCGTCGTGCCGATTGGAGGAACGTATGGTCCATGACGCTAATTTAGCAGGCCCTTTCAAATTCTGACACCTATGTCAGATGTCAGATGCAGACTCCGGAATGCGACGCCATGGAGCATCGGGTGTGACCACGAGGGAGTCACCGATGACGAACGAATCGGTCGAGGTGACGATTCCCGGCGATCTCGTGGTCGCGATCGTTCGCCGTGTTGTCTGCGGCCACAGCGCTCCAGCTGTGCCAGTTCTCGCTGAACCACCGACTGCCGTAGAAGAGGGTGCCGGCCCGGCGCAACAGCTCGAGATTGTGATCGTTGAACGCGTCCTCGAACGGCATGCTGGAGAAATAGTGATCGACGCCTTCGCATTTGCCATCGAGAGACGTCAGGACGGACACGACGAGTGTGCGCAGGTTCGGATGCCACCAGCGTTGTGTCGTCGGTGGAATCTTTCTGTGCGATGACATTCTCCTGCCGATGTGGTCGGTACATCGAAAGAAGGTTCGCTACGACGAAGAGGTGCGTGATGGTCGGTTACACGGCAGATATTTTCTCGACGCTCGACGGATTCGCTTCTCCACGACCAGGCACGTGGGGTGGCTACTGGGGTAAGGAGAGCGACGCTTGGCTCACTCATCGCCGCACGCAATTCGCCGAGCCCCAGCGAATGGTGTTGGGAGCCAACACCTACCGGCTGTTTCTCGATTTTCGCCGGTCACTCGGGTCGGATCCAGAGATCGACAAGGCCGGAGATGTCTGGGTAGATCGTATGATGGCGATGCCGACGTCCGTCATATCGTCCACTCTGCAGACCGACCGCACGTCCACCGTCATCGCTACCGGGTCCGCGACCGACGTCGTCTCTCGGTTGAAGACCGAGTCGACGTTGCCGCTGCGATCGCACGGCAGCATTTCGCTGAATCGAGCACTGATGGCAGCAGGCCTGGTCGATCGTCTGCAGCTGACGATCTTCCCCGTCATCACCGGCACCAACGGAACCCATCCGATCTATCGCGACGGCCCGGACTTCGACTTGGACATGATCGACAGTCGAACCTTCGACGGTGGCATTCAGGAGTTGGTGTACCGCCCTGTCCCGCACACCTAGCCCGAGCAACAGGCTCGTCGACGGAGTCGCGTTCGACCACCCGTCACCGGTCGACCGCGTAACGCATCAAGGACGATCCGGACCGAAACGCTCGGCACTCCAGCAGGCGCAGTTTCTGCGACGGGGTGCCGTCGAAGAGTCGTTCGCCGTGTCCGCGCGCGTACGGATACTGGAAGAACCTGTACTCGTCGACGAGGTCGGCCGCGATCAGATCCCGACACAATCCGATGCTCCCCGTGCAGACGATGTCGCCGCCGTCCAACGCCTTGACCCGCGTGACCTCCTCGATCGGATCTCCTGACAGCACAGTCGAATTCGTCCATCCGGGGTCCTTCATGGTCGAGGACACGACGTACTTCGCGACGCGATTCAGATGATGAGTCACTCCCGTCGTGTCATCGGTTTTCGGCCCCCAGAAGTCACGCATGCCCTCGAATGTCACCCGCCCCACCAAGAAGCCGTCCGACGCATCGCGTTGCGCGGCCAGCGCCGCGTCGAGTTCGGGGTCGAGCCCTGCTCGGTCGAACCAGTCGTCGGTCGCCTCGATCACGCCGTCGACCGTGATGTTCTGCGTGACAACCAAAGTGCGCATCATCGGAAAATACCACCGCGTCCATCCACTTCTCGTTCGACCTACGCGATGAGTTTTCGGACTTCGTTCGGTCAGAACCCGTAGCAAGATTCTCCATCCACCGATGCGAAGGATTTGGTATGCAGATAATTCATACTCTGCCAGTGTTGTTCGTCGACGATCACGAGACCGCGATCGACTGGTACACCAAGCTGTTCGGCCGTACCTTCGACCGACGACCGATGGATCCCGACGCCGAATGGGACCTCGGCGACGGGCGCGGAGTACAGATCTACCACGACCCCGCGCGGGCAGGCGGGCACGATGTCGTCCTCGGAGTCCGGGACCTCGATGACACACTGCTGGACATCGGCTCCCGCGGCATCGACGCCGAGGCATTCACAGTGCCCTCGGGGCAGTTCAAGCTGGCGGCACTCACCGACCCTGCCGGCAACAACGTGATCCTGTCCCAATCACTGACCGACACAAAGCCCACGATCGAGCGATTCATAAGTACCCGCACCATCGACGCGGCGGCGTCGGAAATCTTCTCGTTCCTGGCCAACCCCGACAATCACCAGCACACCGAACCGACCGACTGGGTCCGCGACGCTGTCGACACGTCCCCGATCACCGGCCCGGGCCACACGTTCGCGGTCAACATGTTCCTCGAGGCGGCCGGTGGACACTACGTGATGCACAACCTCGTCACAGCGTTCGAGCGCGACCGCATCATCGCGTGGCTGCCGTGTTCGCAGAGAAGCGACGGCGAACTCGACGCAGGCGGATGGTGGTGGCGCTACGACCTGGCATCTCACGACAACGGAACTCGGGTGACCCTTACCTACGATTGGAGCGACACACCCGCAGCAGTGCGAGAGGAGATCGGCGGGATGCCGGCGGTTCCGATGAGCTTCCTCGACGATTCGCTGGCGGCATTGGACGCAGCGATCTGCACCGCCAAGTGAGCGTTTCACTGGCCACCTTGGATCCCATTCTGGGCCAGTGGCGGACATCGGGCACCGTCGTGGACAGACACGGGAATGTCGAAAGTGAGATCGAGGGAACGGATTCCTACACCGCACTGCCGGGCGGACAGTGGATTACACACGACGTCGACGTCACGATCGGTGGCCACCGCACCCTTGCCCACGAACTGATCGGCGGTGCACACCCCGACGGGGGCTGGCGCATGTACGCATTCGACGACGCCTACGAGCCCGGGCTCATGCGACTGTCGTTGCACGACAACGACCTTCTCCTCCTGGAGGGCAACGGTATTCGCAGCTGGTTCCACTTCCGAGCCGGGACCCGCCACATGACAACTCGATGGGAACAATTCGACGGCGACGGCTGGACGACGTGGATGTCGATGCGATTCGACAGGATGTGACACCGGGCAATCGAACTCGAGCTCATTGTCGACGTCAGTCCGAGCCGCCCGCCGGCATGGGTGCAGCGGTGCGGAAAAGCAGCGAAATGGCGTGTTGCAGAACGTCCGCTTCCGAACGAACCCGAGCAACTTCGGCCGGGAGGGCTCGCGCTACGGACAGGCCGTCGAGTACCACGTTGAGATAGGCAGCGCGCTGGGCGTTGTCGCCCGGCGGCAGGGCACCTTCTTCTTCGAGAACGTCCAGCCAGTGTTCGATGTGCCGGAGTCCGGCCGCACTGAGAGCGTTGTACGTGTCGATGGCATCAGCGTTGAGCTCCGAGCTGAGGTAGGTGCCGAACGTCCGCCGCCATGTATCTCGGGCTTGCTCACCGGTTCCGGTGGCCGACAACACCTGCTGCATACACGCCAACAGTCGCCCCTCGGCAGGCACAGTGGTGTCTTCGATGTCATTTTTGTTCGCCACAAGCCCGGTGATTCCCGCGGCGACTTCGTCCATCAACGCTCGCTGTGTGGGGAAGAAATGACGCAGTGATCCGGTGCTGACACCTGCTCGTGCGGCGACCGCTCGGACGCTGAGCCGGGTTCCCGGATCCTCGGACACCATTGTCGCGGCTGCGATCAGAATCCGATCTCTGGTGCTGGGTTCGCTTTCGCGAGTCTTCACATTGTCCGACACCCCCCAACCCTAATACAGCGTGATACCTTCAAGTCTACTATCACGCTGTACTAATTGGGATCGAGGATCGCGCAGATGGGAATCAAACAGTGGCGCTACCGCCGCATTCGCGCCGGAGCCGGTGAGCCGCTCCGCCGCTACCGCTGGTGGCAGATGTTCGGCAGATCGCTGCGGTCGATCACGCTCACCGCACCCGACGGCACGAAGTCGGTCTACGCAGTCGATGTGCGGCACATGGGCGACGCGAAGGACGGTGAGGTGCGCGCTCGCCTCTACGTCGACGGCGCACTCGAGTCGTATGCCAAGATGCCTGCCCGCTTTCCCGTCCCCGGTGGGTACATCGAGGTCGCGGCCAGCGGATTCGGCCTCAAACGCTGCCACTACGTGCGCGGGGACGGCACCGAACAACAGCTGTCTCCCGATCCCGCATCCGCGGAGGGACGCCGCGCTCGGCTGCACCACCGGCACCCGGGTCCCAGTCGCGTCATCGGTCTCATCTCGATCCTGCTCGTCATCGGCGGCCTCTGCGTAGAGGTGCCGCAGATCATCGAATCCCTCTCTCTCATTCCCCCCATCGCCGACTCGATCGGGACCTTCACCTCACCCGTCCGACTCCCGCTCCACGTCAACCTGCTCATCGCAGTCGCCGCTGTCATCGGCAGCACGGAACGAGCTCTACGGATGCGATCGAGCTGGATAGACGATCTCGCCAGCTGAACCCCACGAAGGGAACACCACCATGCCCCACACAACTCCGGCGGGTTTCCGACGGAAGGACGAGGAGCGACGGCGATGGCCGAAGCCGGTGATGGCGGCGGCTGCCGCGTTGCTCCTCCTCGCCGGATGCTCCGGTGCAGCATCGAATGACTACGACAGCGCGAACAGGGTTGGCCTCGAACGGTTCATGGAGCAGGAGTTCGCGTTCGGGGCGTGCGATGCCAGCGTCGTGGACTCCCAGCCGCCCGTTCCCCAAGTGGTCGAGGCGGCAGAGAAGGCAGAGTGCGCGATGCTCACTGTCCCGATGGATTACGAGGATCTCGACGGCGAAACCATCGAGATAGCCGTGTCCCGTATTTCCGCCACCGGCGACAACCCGATCGGCTCTGTCCTGCTGAACCCAGGCGGTCCCGGAGCGGCGGGGACGACGGTCGCCCCGCTGGTGAATGCCTTGTGGGCGGGAGGCCCCATCCCCGAACGCTTCGACATCGTCGGCTTCGATCCGCGTGGAGTCGGTCTGAGCAATCCGGCAATCGACTGCTACTCCGATGAGGAGCGCGATGCCGACGCACCCCTGTCGGCTCTCGGCACGTGGACCGAAGAATCCGCGCGCGCCATTGTCGACAAATGCGCCGACGGCTCCGGAACCGAAGAGGTACTCGCCCACCTCGGGACACGGGATGTCGCTCGCGATATGGATGTGCTCCGCGCCGTGCTCGGCGATGACAAGCTCACCTATGCAGGAGTCAGCTACGGCACTCGACTCGGTTCGGTGTACGCCGAGATGTTCCCCGAGAACGTTCGTGCGCTCGTTCTCGACGGCGCGGTGGATCCGCTCATGGACACCGCGGATCGCAGGATCCAGCTCAGTGAAGGAGTTCAGGCTTCGTTCCAGCGATTCGCCGACTTCTGCATGACGCAGGCCGCGTGCCCGCTCGGAACCGACCCGGCGCAGGCGACCGCCGCAGCGCAAGAGCTCCTCCAACCTCTCGAGGAGGAGCCGCTGGTGGCCGCCGACGGACGAGAGGTCGGCTTCCTCGCCGCTGG
>NZ_LVCU01000063.1:0-14460 GCF_001647185.1 Rhodococcus sp. EPR-147 | reverse complement strand
CGCTCTTCTCGCAATTCGCGACGGGTACTACGGCCGGTCCGACAGTGGCGAGTACACCAATTCGTTCGAGGCGCTCTTCGCCATAAACTGCCTCGACGAGCAACGGTTCACCGAAGAAGAGATGACCCAGCTCGGCCACGATCTCAACGAGGCAGTGCCGTTCCTCGACCCCGGATCCACTCCCCCTGCGCAGGACGGGTGCGAGTTCTGGCCGGCCGAGCCAACACTCGGATACCCCTATGCCACCGACATCGATGGGCTTCCCGAAGTGCTCGTGATCTCGGCCACCGGGGACCCCGTGACGCCTCACGAGGGCGGCATCAGCCTGGCCGACACCCTCGGTGCGCGGTTGCTCACGGTCGACGGCAACCAACACGGGACGATCATCTCCGCCAACGCCTGTGTCGACGGAGCGGTCGCCGACTACCTGATCGACCTCGAACTGCCGGATGAAGGTGCGCGCTGCACCATCTGACCCTGCTGAGCCATCGAGCGGCCGTGATCCGCTCGATGGCTCAGCCGTCCCTGCGCTCAATCACGAGCTACCGCAATCGCATCGGTGTGCAGCGCGTCGGCTTCGGACGCCGCTCACCGCGGGTCTCGAGCAGGTTGAACAGGTCAGCCAGGTCCAGTCGTGACAGCGTCGCGATACCGAGCCGCATGCGAAGAAATCGGCCTGCAGGAAACTGGGCCCACGCTGCACGAATACGAAGAGGCGACGATGGAGAACGTACATCCTGCGCGGATCTGAAGTCCGCTGCGCCACTTGTCCATTCATATCCAGTGACGTCAGCAGAGGGCGTTGTCACCCACCGAAACTCGCTAGTTGCACGAAACCTCCGGATCCATATGGACTCTGGTGCCCCCAGTCGGACTCGAACCGACACTGTGCGGATTTTAAGTCCGCTGCCTCTGCCAATTGGGCTATAGGGGCCACCGCTGGACTCTGGCTCCAGCGGTGACGATCATATCGGGCTGCTACTGCGCCGGGATGACCGGCGGCACGAAGTCGAAGGTCATGCCGAGGAGCCACACGAGCAGCAGGACCACCGGGAAGTGAAAGATGAACTGCAGGAACGTGAATCCGATCAGATCGCGTGCTCGCAGACCCAGAACCGCCAGCAAGGGCAGCATGAAGAACGGGTTGATCAGGTTCGGTAGCGCCTCGGCGACGTTGTAGATCTGAACAGTCCAGCCCAGGTTCATCTGTACGTCGGTCGCCGACTGCATCACGTACGGCGCTTCGACGAGCCACTTGCCGCCGCCGGACGGGACGAAGAGTCCGAGTACAACGGTGTAGATCGCGATGACCACCGCGAAGCCGCCACCGGAGCCGACCTCGGTGAAGAAGGTCGCCAGATGCTCGGAGATCGTGACGCCTCCCCGGCCCTCCGCCTCGGTGAGCATGGCCGCCATCGCCGCGTACAGCGGAAACTGCACCAGAATTCCGGCCGTCGAGGGGACTGCTTTACTCACTGCATCGAGGAATCGCCGCGGGGTTCCGTGCAGCACCAGCCCTAGCATCAGGAACACCAGGAGATACCCGTTGAGGCTGCTGACCACCGACAGCACCGGTAGCGTCAACAACTGAGAGACAAGCCATCCCGTGGTCATCGCTCCCGCGAACAAGGGCAGGATTCGGCTGTACTCGAGCCACTCACCCGGCCTCGAACGCGGAGCAGGCTCCGCGACGGTGTCGTCGAGATCGACCTCCATGTCTGCGGCAGTCTTGATCGCGGCACCCTTTGGAGCGGACACATGTGCGATGACGACCGTCAGCACGATGATGATCACGCACATCAGCAACGACTGCCACGTGAAGATGGTCTTACCGAAGTCGAGCACACCGGTGACCGAAAGCAACGTTGCCGGAAGCGAACTGGCCGTCGCCTGCAGCTGCGCAGCCGAGGACGACATTCCCAGCGCCCACACCGCCCCGAGTCCCATGAACGCAGCCGCGCCCAGCGCTCGGTAGTCCACGCGGAGATCGTCACGTCGCGCGATGGCACGGGCCAGCAGTCCTGCGAAAACCAGCGATAGCCCCCAGTTGAGGAACGACACCGAGCAGGACAGAAGAGCCACGAAACTGACTGCGCTACTGGAACTCTTGGGTACCTGCGCCAATCGGGTGATCAATCTGGCGACCGGCGGAGATGTGGCCACGACGTAGCCGGTGAGAACGACCATCGCCATCTGCAGGGTGAAGGCGGTCAGATCCCAGAAGCCGTTTCCGAACGCGTCGACGACGTTCTGCGGAGACGACCCGTTGGCGAAAGCAGCGACAGCCACGACCACCACGCCGACGAGAGCGAAGATGTAGGCGTCGGGAAACCACTTCTCGGTTCCCCTGGCGAGCATCTGCGCGACGCGCGCCAAACCTTTCTCGGCCGGCGCCTGATCGGCCGGAATCTGCTCGGCGGGTGACGTCATCGGTGGTCCTCACCTCGAAGGGAGCCGTGACGTGGCCACAGCACATGTAAGGTTTCACCGAATCATGCAGTGATGCAACCTACATCACCGCAGACCGCATCTGCAGAATTGCAGATCAGATCTTGATGGACATCGCGATGCCGTCGAGGATGTCGTGCTCACTGACCGTCAACGAGCTCACAGCACCGCGTCGCTCGAACTCCTCGGCCAACACACTGCACACAATTGCGCCGCCGCCGATGACGTCGACCCGTCCGGGGTGCATGGGGCCCAACGCACTTCGCTGCGTATGCGTCATGCCGATCAGTCGCTCGCACACCTCGAACAACTCCGAGAATGGCACACGGGACAAATGCACCGCATCTGCGTCGTACTCGAGCAATTCCTTGGCGATGGCGGCAATGGTCGTCATCGTGCCGGCCACCCCCACCCAGCTCGACGCGTCGCCGATCGACACTTCCTCGAACGCCTCCGCCAACTTCTCGCGGGCGTATTCACGCGCGCCGTTGATCTCGTCGGCGGTGGGCGGGTCGGAATGCAGGAAACGCTCGGTCAGACGGACGCAGCCAATGTTTGCCGAGAACGCGGCCTTCACTCCTTTGGCGTCGCCCAGTACGAGCTCGGTGGAACCGCCGCCCAGGTCGACAACCAGGAAAGGTCCTGCAGCAGAGTCGAGTTCACCGACAGCGCCGGCGAAGGACAACCGAGCCTCCTCGTCGCCGGTGATCACCTCGGCCTCGGCACCGGGGATGACTTTGCCGAGTACCTCGCGCACCATCGAGAAGAAGTCCTCGCGATTGGACGCATCACGTGTGGCCGAGGTGGCGACCATGCGCATTGCGGTGGCCCCGGTCTTGCGAATGATCTCGGCGTATTCGACCAACGCCACCCGGGTGCGCTCGATGGCCTCGGGAACGAATGCTCCGGTGGCGTCGACTCCCTGGCCGAGTCGCACGATGCGCATCTCACGAGCGACGTCGGCGAGGGATTTGCCGTTGTTGTCGGCGACGAGCAGGCGGATCGAGTTGGTGCCGCAATCTATTGCTGCAACCCTGGTCATGATTTCTCCGCACGTAGTTCTTCGATGGTCGGCCAGTCGGCCGGAATAGCTTTGCCGCGCAACGAATTCTCGGCGGCCAACGCAACCGACTCATCACCCAGCGGGTTGACGCCCGGGCCCTTGGCCAACGAGTGCGCGATCAGCACATGGAGGCACTTGACCCGATCGGGCATGCCGCCACCGGTGAAATCGGTTCCGAGAGATTCGATCTCGTCACGCTCGGCCAGATAGGACTGATGGGCGCGCAGGTACGCCGCAGCCAATTCCGGGTCGGTACCGAGACGTTCGGTCATCTCGCGCATCACGCCGGCCGATTCCTGCCGACTCGCCTCGGCCGTCAGCCGCGGGTCCGTCAAGTAGAACAGGGTGGGAAAAGGCGTGCCGTCGGGCAGCTTCGGGGCGGTTTTCACCACACCAGGCCTGCCGTCCGGAGATCGGTACGCGATCTCGAGTACGCCACGCGGTTCACGTCCGAGCTGCGATGCGACCGCATCGAGATCTTCCTGCGAGACTGCCGAGGAATTCACCCGACCGGTCCTCCTTCTGGTTCTGGCACCGGCGGCACGGCCGGCGCGGGTTCTGGCTGTACGAGAGGCATCGGTGCGGACGTCGGCTCCGGGGGCTCGTCCGATCCCTGTGGCTGGACCGCGGTGTTCCACAATTCCGTGTACCACGGTCCCGTCGGAGTGTTGTCCACTGCGAGGTCCTCGGAGCTCGGCGAGTAGTCGCCGGGCAGCTGCACCTGATAGGGCGTCTCTCCCGGCATGACGAAACGCAGACGTTCGCGAGCGTCGGCCGCAATGCGGGACGGCTCGTCGAGTTGAGACTTCTGAACCTGCAGGCGGCTGACGTCGTCTTGCAGCGCCTGCCGTTCGGCCAACACGGATTCGAGCTCACTGCGTTGCGAAAAGTAGGTACGCAGCGGTACTGCCAGCGTCAGTGCCAGCGCACACACCACGACACCGAGAATGACGGCTCGTCCGGTGGACAGTCCGAAGAACGTTCGCTCGGGCATCTTGGGCCGGCGAACTCCGACGCGTCGGGGCGCGGCCTTGCCACCGACCACCGCGTCGCGCACCTGCTCGGAGGGTTCCGGCGGGGTGGCCTGCCGGCCGGAGGCGTTCGCGTCACGCGAGACGCCCCCGGCCTTGGACCGACTCGAAGAGGAGGAACGGCCACGGGGTCGGGGATCACGTCCACCTGGACTGGTCCCGGACCTGCCGCGCCGTGCCATCATTCACTCTCCACTTCGTGTCATACGAGCCTGTTCGCTATCCCTCGTAATTGAACCGGGGGAAAGACAACTCGCCGGCGTAACGCGCCGCGTCGCCCAGAGCTTCTTCGATACGCAGCAACTGGTTGTACTTGGCCACGCGCTCGCTTCGAGCCGGAGCACCGGTCTTGATCTGGCCGCTGCCGACGGCAACTGCCAGGTCAGCGATGGTGGTGTCCTCGGTCTCGCCGGACCGGTGGCTCATCATCGTCTTGTAGCCGTTGCGGTGCGCGAGATCGACTGCGTCGAGGGTCTCGGTGAGCGTGCCGATCTGGTTGACCTTGACCAACAGTGCGTTGGCCGCACCCTTGACGATGCTGCCTTCGAGAGGCTCGGGGTTGGTGACGAAGAGATCGTCGCCGACGATCTGCACCTTGTCGCCGATGGCCTCGGTGAGCGCAACCCAGCCGTCCCAGTCGTTCTCGTCGAGCGGATCCTCGATGGAAACGAGCGGGTAGGCGTCGACGAGCTCGCCGTAGAACGCCGACATCTCCTCGGCGGACTTGGTCTCACGCTCGAAGGCGTAGCCGGTGCCTGCGGTGTAGAACTCGGTGGCCGCCACGTCGAGAGCGAGCGCAACGTCCTGACCGGGCTTGAGGCCGGTCTTGCCGATGGCCTCGAGGATGAGATCGAGGGCAGCCTTGGTGCCGGCGAGGTCGGGAGCGAAGCCGCCCTCGTCGCCGAGGCCGGTGCCCAGGCCCTTGGCCTTGAGCACGGACTTGAGTGCGTGGTAGACCTCCGCACCCCAGCGCAGCGACTCCTTGAAAGTCGGTGCGCCGATGGGGGCGATCATGAATTCCTGCACGTCGACGCCACTGTCGGCGTGCGCGCCACCGTTGATGATGTTCATCATCGGAACGGGGAGGATGTGCGCGTTGGGGCCACCGAGGTAGCGGAAGAGTTCGAGTCCGGTGGACTCGGCAGCGGACTTCGCGACCGCGAGCGAAACACCGAGCAGGGCGTTCGCGCCGAGGCGAGACTTGTCGGGCGTGCCGTCCAGGTCCAACAGAGCCTGGTCGACGGTGCGCTGCTCGATGGCGTCCAGGCCGATGACCGCGGGAGCGATCTCGTCCAGCACTGCATTGACGGCCTTCTCGACACCCTTGCCGCCGTAGCGGTCTCCGCCGTCACGAAGCTCGACGGCCTCGTGCTCACCGGTGGATGCACCGGAGGGAACGGCGGCGCGACTCAGCGTCCCGTCGTCCAATGCGACCTCGACCTCGATCGTGGGGTTGCCACGAGAATCGAGGATTTCGCGCGCTCCGACCTGCTCAATGATGGCCACGAATGCTTCTCCTATAAACGGGTACCGACGGACTGTGCCGGGTGCAAGACTAACCGCTCCCCTGTGATGTCCGCGATGCATGGAGGTCCTACGGCCTGGTGCCCACCGAGTACGCGGCCGCACGATCGCGCACATCCCGCAGATACTGACCCGACAGGTTGTAGGCCATCAACGCCGTCTCCCAGCCCTGCGCGGTCCGCAGATCACCGCCACGCGCACACAGGTATCGAGCCGCGGTCAGCGCTGCGTCGTCGATGTTGTCGGGATCGGCGACGCCATCGCCGTTGGCGTCGACACCCCATTTCTTCCACGTCTCGGGAATGAACTGCATGGGGCCCATGGCCCGGTCGAACTCGGTGTCACCGTCCATGACGCCGCCGTCGGTGTCCGGAATCTCGGCGACGCCCGGTCCGCCGTCGAGAGGAATTCCGCGGATCGGCGGTGCGACGAGGCCGTCGGGCGCGACCGACGAACCCTGGTAGGTGCCGTGCCGACTTTCGATGTAGCCGATTCCGGCGAGCGTCGTCCACGCGATTCCGCAATCGGCATCCGTCTCGGTCATGATCGCCGCCGCGTGCCCGTACGACGCCAACGCGGTCACCGAAATGCCCAACGCTTCGGTCTGCGGTTCGGCCCAGGCGAGCAACAGATCGGCCGTCCGCCCGGGCGCGTTGAAATCGATGGCCGGTACTTCGGTGCCGGGGCCGGGCGGGATGCCCTCGGGAATCTCGCGCTCGGGTTCGCCGGTGCCGCACGCCGTCAACGCGAGAAGGACCGACGCTGTGGCGAGCACGCAGATACGGGAGATCACCACTCCATCCTGCACACGCAAGGTAATAGAAAGCTAAAGACAGAGATAACCCCTGGTCAACGCGTATTCGGGCCGGGTTGCAGGGTGTATGTTCTGGTCAGCCCTCACACATGAGGGTCGCCTACCCTTTGCGAGGGAAGGCGTACCAATGTTCGACGCACCGCAGGAGCCTGATTCATGCCAGTTCTCGCCGCCGCAGGCTCAGCGCCGTCGATTGCCACCCAGATGTTCGGCAGCGGCTTGATCGGCCTGCGCGAAGGGCTCGAGACCGGCATCGTCGTGATGATCCTCGTCGCGTTCCTCGTCAAAGCCGATCGACGTGACGCGCTCAAGTGGGTCTGGCTCGGAGTGGGCCTGGCCGTCGCCATGGTCGCCGCCATCTTCTTCGTGATCCACTACGGCACGTCCACCGTCACCGGGCTGACCGCCGAGATCATTGCCGGAGCGGCGTCACTCGTCGCTGTGGTGATCGTGACGGCGATGGTGCTGTGGATGCGCACCGCCGCGAAGAACATCTCCGGAGAACTGCGGGCGAACATGGAGAAGGCGCTGACAGTCGGGCCCGCTGCCGTCCTGACGCTGGCGTTCTTCGCCGTCGGCCGCGAAGGCGTCGAAACCGCGTTGCTCATGGTCGGCTACGCCGAGAACACCAACGGCAGCCTGTGGCCACTGCTGGGACTGCTGCTCGGAATCGTCGTCGCCGCCGTGCTGACGGTATTCCTCTACTTCGGCGCCGTGCGCGTCAACTTCGCGGTGTTCTTCGAGTACACCGGCATCTTCCTGATCGTCGTCGCCGCCGGAATCCTCGCCTACGGCATCCGCGCACTGCAGATCGGTGGAGTCCTCCCCGGCGGCAGCACCGTCGCCTTCGACATCACCGCACACTTCGACGCCTCGAGCTGGTACGGAACCGTGCTCGCCGGCATCTTCAACTTCCGGCCCGAACCCACTGTGTTCCAAGCGATCACGTGGGTGCTCTACATCGTGATCGTCCTCTACCTCTTCCTCCGCCCGGTCCGCGTTCCCGCGACACCCGAGCCTGCTCTGCAATCCTCCTGAAAGGCACCACCACCATGCGTCGTACCACCTACGCTCTGGCCGCCGTCGCGGTTCTGCCGATGGCTCTGGCCGGCTGCACCGAGAAGTCCTCCACCGAGGCCGCGTCGGGCGATATTGTTGTCACCGCGACCGACTCCTCGTGCGACGTCGGCGCTTCCGAGGGCACCACCGGAAACTCGACGTTCCAAATCACCAACAACGGCAGCAAGGTCACCGAGTTCTACGTCTACGGCCAGGGTGACCGCGTCATGGGTGAGGTGGAGAACATCGGACCCGGCCTGACGCGTCAGCTCATCGTCGCCCTGCCCGATCCCGGCACGTACCAAACCGCCTGCAAGGCAGGGATGGTGGGCGACGGCATCCGCGCCGATTACGTCGTCACCGGCGACTCGGTCCGCACCGCGGACGAGGACGGACTCCTCACCGAGGCCGCAGCCGGGTACAAGCGGTACGTCGTCAGCCAGATCGATGCCTTGCAGGACACTACTGCCTCGTTCGTCACCGCTGTCAAGAGCGGAGACGTCGACGCGGCCAAGACCCAATTCCCCATCACGCGTAGCTATTACGAGCGTATCGAGCCCGTCGCCGAGAGCTTCCCCGACGACCTCGACCCCCGCATCGATCTGCGTGAACCCGACGTGGAGCCCGGGGCCGAATGGACCGGCTTCCACCGCATCGAGAAGGACCTGTGGACGCAGGGTTTGCAGCCCGACACCAACGCGATGGCCGATCAGTTGCAGGCAGACATCACCGAACTGGCCGACAAGATCAAGGCCGAAGACTTCACCATCGACCCGATCCAGGTGGCAGGCGGCGCACAGGGATTGCTCGACGAGGTCGCCAAGACCAAGATCAGCGGCGAAGAGGACTTCTTCTCCCACACCGACCTGTGGGACTTCCAGGCCAACGTCGACGGCTCGCAGGCCGCCATCGCCGCCGTCCGCCCCATCCTCGACGAGCGCAACGCCGAGCTGGGCACCGCGATCGACGCACGCTTCGCCGAACTCGATGCCGAACTCGCCAAGTACCGCAACGGCGACGGCTTCGTCTTCTACGACACCGTGACCGAGCCGCAGCGCCAGGAACTGTCCAACAAGATCGACGCATTGTCCGCCGAAGTGAGCCAGGTGCAGGGTGTCGTTGCCGGACAATAAGACTGGAACCTTCTCCCGGCGGCGCCTCTTCGGTGCCGTCGGGACCGGTGCTGCACTCGTGGGAGTCGGGGCACTCGCGGGACACGCGACGGCGTCGGGTGCCGAGGTGCCGACATCGGATGTGGTCGAATTCCGCGGAGAGCACCAGGCCGGAATCGTCACCCCGGCACAGGATCGCATGCACTTCGTCGCCTTCGACATCACCACCGACTCCCGCGACGAATTCGTTGCGCTGCTGAAGAAGTGGACGCTGATGGCCGAGCGTCTCACTCGCGGCGAGGAGACGTTCGACGGCGGCGCGGTCGACGGCGGGCAGTACAACCCACCCACCGATACGGGCGAAGCTCTCGGTCTGACGGCGTCGTCGCTGACGTTGACCATCGGTTTCGGTCCGAGCATGTTCGATCGCTTCGACCTGGCGTCGAAAAGGCCAGCGTCCCTTGCCGATCTGCAGCACTTCCCTGCCGACAACCTCGATCCCGCACGCTCCGGCGGAGACCTGTGCATCCAGGCCTGCGCCGACGACCCCCAGGTGGCCGTCCACGCCATCCGCAACCTCGCTCGCGTCGGCTTCGGCACCGTGTCGGTCAAGTGGTCGCAACTCGGGTTCGGTCGCACGTCGTCCACCTCGACCACCCAGGCGACCCCTCGAAACCTGTTCGGCTTCAAGGACGGAACGGCCAACCTCAAGGCCGAGGACCCGACACTGCTGAACGACAACGTGTGGGTTGCTGCCGACGACGATCAGGAATGGATGGCCGGCGGCTCCTACCTCGTGGCGCGTCGAATCCGCATGCTCATCGAATCCTGGGACCGCACCACGCTGAAGGAACAGGAGCGAGTGATCGGACGCAGCAAGGGCACCGGCGCGCCGCTGGGACAGAAGGACGAATTCGACGCCCTCGACTTCGATTCCCAGGGTCCCGAGGGCACCTTCATCGACAAGACCGCCCACGTGCGCTTGGCGTCGAAGGAAAACCTCGGTGGCGTCCAACTCCTGCGTCGGGGATACAACTTCACCGACGGATCCGACGGCTTCGGCCACCTCGACGCCGGACTGTTCTTCATCGCCTACTGCCGCGACCCACTGACCCAATTCGTCCCGATGCAACTGGCACTCTCGCGCAAGGACGCACTGAACGAATACATCCAACACGTTGGGTCTGCGGTATTCGCCTGCCCACCCGGCGTCGAAGAATCCGAGTACTGGGGTTCGACGCTGTTCGAGTAGGCGGGCCCCGCCACCCCCGTCCGCGTCAATGGACCCTTGCATTGCAGTGGTCCATTGACGCGGTCGAGCGATGAGTTTGTACAGTCGGCTCGGTCCATACGTCGTACGTTCTATCATCGACTTCGGGAGCACACATGGGACAGCTCGTTCGGGTACAGAACTTCACCGTGTCGAGCGACGGAATCGCTGCGGGGGTCGACCAGAGCTTCGAGAGCCCGTTCGGACTCGACCATCTGGCCCTGATGGGGTGGTACTTCGGCACCGCCAGCTTCCCTGGAAACGCCGGTTCGGGTGGTAGTCGCGGACTCGACGACTACTTCGCCCGCGACTTCGCGAACAACATCGGTGCCGAGATCATGGGCCGGCACAAGTTCGGACCCCAACGCGGACCGTGGACCGACCACGAATGGCAGGGCTGGTGGGGTGACGAGCCGCCGTTCCACACTCCCGTCTTTGTGCTCACCCACCACGAGCGACCCTCGATCACGCTCTCCGACACAACGTTTCACTTTGTCGACGGGAAGCCCTCCGAAGTACTGAAGCAAGCAAAGGAGGCAGCCGACGGTAAGGACGTGCGACTCGGCGGCGGCGTCACCAGTATTCGGGAATTCCTCGACGCCGATCTCGTCGACACCATGCACATCGTCGTCTCGCCCATCGAATTCGGCTCGGGCCTGAAGCTGTGGGATTCACCCGACGAGTTGAACGACAGATTCGAGCACGAGATCGTCCCCAGTAGCAGCGGCATCACTCATCACTTGTTCTGGCGCAGGTAGCCGGGCCGGATCAATGCGACTTTGTTGCACTCTGACCGACTGAACCCCACATTGATCCCAACCCGAGGGACGAGGGTACCGAGAGAGGGCGGGCGGCGGCGGGGCAGTCAGCCTCGCAGACCCCAGTGTTCGATCCAGTCGAGTGCGGACATCTCCCCCGGCCCGATGCCTGCGTTGCGGGCCGAGGCTTCGGCATTACGGATCAACGCAGCGAAATCCAGTACCCGACGCCTCAGCAGGTCCTCGGCACTGTCTCCTCCGTGTGAGTGGTCGATCCCGATGTGTACGACGCGTAGGCCGTCGGGGATCAGCTCGTCGGGCAGGCCTGCCTTGGTGGCCCGTCCGATCACTTTCTGCGCCAGGGCGAGTGACGGCTGAGACAGGGCGATTCCGTCGACGCAGGATCCGCGTGCCTTCTCCGACGCCTTCTTCTCTTCCCAGGCTCGCTCTTGTTCGGCGATGTCGATGGGGCCATTGCCCGTTCGACCGAGGTGCGGGCTGCGATGGGTGAGTTTGGCGACCAGTCCTGCGGCGACGTCGTCGACATCGAACGCGTTCTCGGCGGCATCCTGCGCAATTCTGGAATGGAACAGCACCTGCAGCAACAGGTCTCCGAGTTCTTCGCGCAAGTCCACCAGGTTGCCCGCGGCGATCGCGTCGAGCAGCTCGTACGTTTCTTCCAGCAGGTAGCCGCGCAACGACTCGTGGGTCTGCTGCGCTTCCCATCCGCCGAGGGTGCGCAGCCGATCCATGAGCCGGACCGCCGCGATGAGGTCGTCACCGGGCAGCTTCTCGCCGGCGATGACCCGTTCTCCGCGTGCAATCCGTTCCTGGACGTCGGGGTTGGCGGGATCGGTGCTCACCAGCACCGCGTCGAAGGCGTCGGGCGCAGCGGTTCCCGAGAACAGCCACCGCACTCGCACCGGCACTTCTTCGGTGAATTGCACTGCACCGCCGAGGAATTCGACAGCATCAACCGGCACTTGCGTGGGCCGAACAGGGTCGAGCAGAACTACCGTCACCGCTACACCCCCACTGTTTGCTCCAACAACACCGACCGAGATGGCTTACCGTCCAAGGATAGGATGAGATCGGCGATGAACTGCACCAATTCGACGTCGCGTACGCGCGCCGCCCCCACTCCGCCGCCTTCGACGCGCGGCAGCGGCAACTGCACCACACCGGTCGTCGCCCGGTAGGCAGCGCTCGGGTAGAGCCGCTTGAGGCGGATCTGCTTGGAATCGGGTAGGTCCATCGGAGCCAGCTTCACCTGCGTTCCGGCAACATTGACGTCGGTCAGGCCGTATTCCTTGGCGATCAGCCGCAGCTTGGCGATGGAGACCAGTCGACCCACCTCCTCGGGCAGCGGACCGTACCGGTCGACGAGTTCTTCGATGACCGCGTCGATGCCCTCGGAATCGGCTGCCGCAGCGAGCTTTCGGTAACCCTCGAGGCGCAACCGATCGCTGGTGACGTAGTCGGGTGGAATGTTGGCGTCGACGGGCAGGTCGATGCGCACTTCCTTGGGGGCTTCGTCGGTGGTGATGGGCTTTCCGTCGGCGGCCGCGCGGTACGCCTCGACTGCTTCACCGACGAGCCGCACGTACAGGTCGAATCCGACGCCTGCGACGTGGCCGGACTGCTCGGCTCCCAGAACGTTTCCGGCACCGCGGATTTCGAGGTCCTTCATCGCCACGGCCATACCGGCTCCGAGGTCGGAGTTCTGCGAGATGGTCGCAAGTCGGTCGTAGGCGGTTTCGGTGAGCGGCTTCTCGGGCGGGTACAGGAAGTACGCGTAACCACGCTCGCGGCTACGGCCCACTCGGCCACGCAGCTGGTGCAACTGCGACAGGCCGAGCGAATCGGACCGCTCCACGATCAGGGTGTTGGCGTTGGAGATGTCGAGACCCGTCTCGATGATGGTGGTACACACCAGGACGTCGGTCTCGCGCTGCCAGAACCCTTGCACGGTGCGCTCGAGTGTTTCCTCGTTCATCTGACCGTGCGCCGTCGCCACCCTGGCCTCCGGCACCAGATCGCGAATCTTCTTGGCGGCCTTGTCGATCGAGCTGACTCGGTTGTGCACGAAGAACACCTGGCCGTCACGCAGCAGCTCACGCCTGATGGCCGCGGCGACCTGCTTGTCGTTGTACGCACCCACGTAGGTGAGCACCGGGTGCCGCTCCTCGGGCGGAGTGAGAATGGTCGACATCTCGCGGATGCCGGCCAGGCTCATCTCGAGCGTTCGCGGGATCGGAGTCGCAGACATCGTCAGGACGTCGACGTGGGTTCGAAGCGACTTGATGTGCTCCTTGTGCTCGACGCCGAAGCGCTGCTCCTCGTCGACGATGACCAATCCGAGGTCCTTCCAAGCGACACCGGTCTGCAACAACCGGTGCGTACCGACGACGATGTCGACCGTACCGTCGGCCAGCCCTGCCATGACCTCTTTGGATTCGGAACCGTGAGTGAAGCGCGAGAGCCCCTTGACGGTCACCGGGAACGACGCCATACGGGCAGTGAAAGTCTGCAGATGCTGTTGCGCCAGAAGCGTTGTCGGCACCAGCACGGCGACCTGCTTCCCGTCCTGCACCGCCTTGAATGCGGCGCGAACCGCGATCTCGGTCTTGCCGTAGCCGACGTCACCGAGAATGACGCGGTCCATCGGAACCGCCTTCTCCATGTCGGCCTTGACGTCGGTGATGGCCGTCATCTGGTCGACCGTCTCGGTGAATCCGAACGCATCTTCCATCTCGAGCTGCCACGGGGTGTCGGGTCCGAAGGCGTGCCCGGGAGCGGCCTGACGAGCCGCGTACAGCTGCACCAGCTCGCCGGCGATCTCGCGAACTGCCTTGCGCGCCTTGCGTTTGGTGTTGGCCCAGTCGGATCCACCGAGCTTGCTCAGAGACGGGAGCTCGCCGCCGACGTAACGCGAGAGCTGATCGAGCGAGTCCATCGGGACGAAGAGTCGGTCTCCGGGATGGCCACGCTTGCTGGGTGCGTACTCGACGACCAGGTATTCGCGTCGGGCACCACCGATGGTGCGTTCGACCATCTCGACGAATCGGCCGATGCCGTGCTGATCGTGCACGACACTGTCGCCGGCGACGAGGGCGAGCGGATCGACCTGATTACGACGCTTCGCCGGGAGCTTGCGTCCCTCGCCCGCTGCGGCCACGCGGTTGCCGGTCAGGTCGCTCTCGGTGACGACCACGAGTTTCGCGTCGGGAAACACCAGACCGTCATGCAACGATCCGCACAGGACGTTCACGACGTCGGCGACCGGGACCGCACCGGAATCGAGATGCGCTGCAGGCACTTCGGCCTCGGCGAGGCGTTCGATGATGCGGGTGGCGGTGCCTGCGCCCGCGACGGAGATGA
>NZ_LVCU01000062.1:0-9328 GCF_001647185.1 Rhodococcus sp. EPR-147 | reverse complement strand
CGCCGTTCTCGCCGGTGTTCTCGGCGGCGCGGTGTGGGGCGGCATCGCCGGATTCCTCAAGGCGCGCACCGGCGCTCACGAGGTGATCGTCACCATCATGCTCAACTACATCGCGTTCTACCTCGTCGCGTACCTACTGCGCACTCCCGGCGCTCTGCAGGCCCCGGGATCGAACAACCCCAAGACCGCGCCCATCGCGTCGACGGCGGTGTTCCCGAAGCTCTTCGGCGACCGATACAGCCTGCACCTCGGTTTCGTGCTGGTGATCTTCGTGACGATCGCGGTGTGGTGGCTGCTCGAGCGATCGAGCCTCGGATTCCGTTTCCGCGCTGTCGGTGAGAACCCGCACGCGTCCCGCGTTGCCGGCATGAACGTCAACCGGATCTACCTGTACGCCATGATCATGTCCGGTGCGCTCGTCGGTCTGGCCGGAGTGTCGCAGGTACTGGGCACCGTCACCACCGGCTTCAGTGCCGACATCGACGCAGGCATCGGATTCGACGCCATCACCGTCGCACTGCTCGGCCGATCGAAACCGTGGGGCGTGTTCGTCGCGGGAATCCTGTTCGGCGCGTTCAAGGCCGGCGGATTCGCGATGCAGGCAGGCGAGGGCATCCCCATCGACATCGTGCTCGTCGTGCAGTCCGTGATCGTGCTGTTCATCGCCGCACCGCCGCTCGTGCGAGCGGTGTTCCGATTGCCGAAACCAGGCGAGGAGAAACTCGCGAAAGCCGAGACCGCGAAGGTGGGTGCACTGTGACCACCTCGACCGACACCGCCGCTGACGCGGTACTCGGCCGGAGCTGGAAGGTCCCGTCGATCCTCGGTCTCGTGACGCTGCTGGCCCTGCTGCTGTTCGTGGTCCGAAAGGGTTCGGGAACAAGCACATTCGCATTGGCGTCGGAGGACGATTTCTTCGCACTGCCGGCCGTGGGCGTGCCGTCGTACGGCACCGGTCTCGTCGTGGTCGTGTTGCTCGCCGTCATCACTGCATACGCGGCGTTGCTCGCCTCGCAGTACCGCTCGACGCCGCTGTGGCTGCTGGCAGTGTTCGCGGTGCTGTTCGTCTTCGGTTTCCTCGCCTGGGCAGCGGATGGCGAGACCATCCCGGTGCCCGGATTGCTCATCGGCGCAGTCGCTTTGAGCACGCCACTGATCTTCGGTGCCATGGGCGGCGTCATCTCCGAGCGAGTCGGCGTCATCAACATCGCCATCGAAGGTCAGCTTCTCGCAGGTGCTTTCGTCAGCGCCGTCGTCGCGTCGATCACCGGTTCGACCTATGTCGCACTGCTCGCCGCTCTGCTCGCCGGAGCGCTGACCGCGTCGTTGCTGGCGGTGTTCTCCATCCGCTACTTCGTCAACCAGGTCATCGTGGGTGTGGTGCTCAACGTGCTGGTCGTCGGGTTGACCAGCTTCCTGTACTCGGTGGTGCTGACCAAGAACGCCGAGACGCTCAACTCGCCACCACGGTTCGGGCGCATCGACATTCCGGTGCTCTCGCAGATTCCGATTCTCGGACCGGTGCTGTTTCGGCAGACACTCATCGTGTACCTGATGTACATCGCCGTCGCGCTCGTGTTCTTCGGCCTGTTCCACACCAAGTGGGGACTGCGACTGCGCGCCGTCGGCGAGCATCCCCAAGCCGCCGACACCGTCGGAATCAACGTCGCACGCACCCGGTTCTGGAACGTCTGCCTCGCCGGTGCCATCGCCGGACTCGGTGGTGCGTACTTCACTCTCGGCTCCGTCGGCGCTTTCGGCAAGGAGATGACAGCCGGCGCCGGCTACATCGCTCTCGCCGCCGTGATCTTCGGCCGCTGGGATCCGGTACGCGCGACGCTGGCCGCACTGCTCTTCGGATTCGCGTCCAACCTGCAGAACGTACTGGGCATCATCGGCTCGCCCGTGCCCAGCGAATTCATGCTGATGCTGCCCTACGTGGTGACCATCTTCGCCGTCGCAGGCCTGGTGGGCCATGTTCGCGGGCCGGCCGCGGCAGGCAAACCGTATGCGTCGCGAAGTTAGCGCCCGCACTACCTGACTCGGCGGTAGGGTCGCTGTCCGTTGTGACCGCTTTCACTGTAGGGTTCGGTCATTGTTGCCGCAGTTTTTCGAAGGAGAGCCATGAGCTTCCGCAGTCCCTTTCCCGATGTCGAGATTCCCGACCTCAGCGTCTACGACTTCCTGTTCGGATCGATCGCCGAGTCCGACCTCGACAAGCCTGCACTAATCGACGGAACCTCGGGTGACGTCACCACGTACAAGTCGCTGATCGGTCAGATCGACGCCATCGCGGGTGCTCTGGCCGCACGTGGACTCGAAGTCGGCGACGTCGTCGGACTCCACTCGCCGAACGTGCCCGCGTTCGCGTCGGTGCTGCACGGCATCCTGCGCGCAGGCGGAACCGCAACGACCATCAACGCGCTGTACACGGCCGAGGACATCGCCAAGCAGCTCACGGGCTCCGGCGCGAAATTCCTGTTCACCGTGTCCCCGCTGTACCCGCAGGCCAAGGCTGCCGCGGAGAAGGTCGGCCTCGACGCCGATCACGTCATCGTGCTCGACGGCGCAGAGGGCCACCCGAACCTGCGCGACCTGCTCACCCAGGGCGCACCTGCCCCCGAGGTCTCGTTCGATCCAGCGACACACGTCGCGGTGCTGCCGTACTCATCCGGTACGACGGGTGTGCCGAAGGGCGTCATCCTCACCCACCGCAACCTCGTCGCGAACGTGGCGCAGATGGAACCGCGCGTGGGTATCGACAGCAACGACGCGATCCTGGCGCTGCTGCCGTTCTTCCACATCTACGGCCTGACGGTGCTGCTCAACATCGCCCTCAAGCTGCGTGCACACCTGGTGACGATGCCGAAGTTCGACCTCGTCGAATTCCTCCGGATCATCCAGGATCAGAAGCTGACGTACCTGTTCATCGCACCGCCGGTGGCCGTCGCGCTCGCCAAGCACCCGATGATCGATCAGTACGACCTCTCCAGCGTGCACACCATCTTCTCCGGTGCGGCACCGCTGGACGAGGAGCTCGGCAAGGCCGTCGCGAAGCGTCTGAACACGCGGGTGCGTCAGGGCTACGGCATGAGCGAGCTCAGCCCCGTCAGCCACGCCATCCCGTTCGATCGCGACGACATGCCGCTCAGCTCGGTGGGTCAGCCGCTGGCGAACACCGAGAACAAGCTCGTCGACCCGGGCACGCTCGAGGAGATCGAGCTGCCGGCAGAGGGATTGAGCAAGCCCGGTGAGCTGTGGGTCAAGGGACCGAACGTGATGGTCGGGTACCTCAACAACCCCACCGCCACCGCCGAAACCCTCGACTCCGACGGTTACCTGCACACCGGCGACATCGCCGTCGTCGATCCCGAGGGCGTCGTCTACATCGTCGACCGCCTCAAGGAACTGATCAAGTACAAGGGCTACCAGGTGCCCCCGGCCGAGCTCGAGGCTCTGCTGCTGACACACGAGGAGATCGCCGACGCCGCCGTCATCGGTGTGCTCGACGACGAGGGCGAAGAAATCCCCAAGGCATTCGTCGTCCGCCAGCAGGGTGCCACCATCGACGAAGAGGGCATCATCGCCTTCGTCGCCGAACGCGTGTCGCCGCACAAGAAGGTACGACGCGTCGAGTTCATCGACATCGTCCCGAAGTCCGCGGCCGGCAAGATTCTGCGCAAGGACCTGCGCGCCGCGGAGGCCGGAAAGTAAGACTCCGATTCACATCGACACCCCGTCCCACACTCAGTGGGGCGGGGTGTTGTTCGTGTGCGGTCGACGGGAGACCTCACACCCTTTTTGTGGACCGCGCGGCCCTTCTCCGAGGCGAGTAGGGGCGCGCGGTTGGCAGTAGGGGTGTGAGGTTGTGGTGGAACCAGGTGGGTGTTCGCTGCGTCCAAGGGGTGGGTGGGTTCGACGAAGGGGAGCGGTGTGAGCGTGACGCGGTGGTGGGTGGCAGGTCTGGTGGGGGTTTTGGCGTCGGTCGCAGGATGTGGCGGGGGGACAGAGGGTGCGCCGATTGCAGAGTCGTCGACGAGCTCGGTGGTTGCGACACCGGTGGCGGACGAGCCGTGGGATCCCTGCACCATTCCGGACAGTGCAGTGAAGGCAGCGGGATTGGATGTGGGGAGCAAGAGTACGAACCTGTTCGGAGACGCGCCACTGTCCACCGAATGGAAGACCTGCATCTGGACGGATCCCGATCCCGGGTCATGGTATTTCCTGGGAGTGTTTTCCTCGCACAACAACCTCGACTATCTGAAGACGAACGACCAATTCGGCAACTTCACAGACGCCGATAGTGCCGGCGCTGTGCAGTTTCGGCGAACTGCGAATTATCAGGAGGTCAGCTGCGGTGTTGCGTACGAGGTGATCGGAGGGGTTGTGTACTTCATTCTCGACGGCAGGGCCGGGCGCGAGCCCAAGGGCGAACCGTGTTCGGAAATCGGTCGAGTTACGGAATCTTTGCGGACCAATTTACCCGCGCGGGCACGGTAGACCGAAAGGTAGAGGTTCGATGACATCTGGAAACGGCGATCTATTCGAGTCGATGCAGTATTGGCAGAACCTATCGGAACGTGCCGAGGCAGGGTCGATGGTCATTCCGGAGGGCGTTGCTGCCCAGTGCGATCAGGTCTGCGCGGAATACATCGACCATCTTGCGGGAATGCTGGGGAAGACCAAGTTTCTCGTCGATCTCGACGCATTCGGCACGCTTCCTTCAGCTCAACAGCTGGGTCGCAAGTTCAAGAGACTCGCGGACGGTGAAGAGCGGTCGGCGGCTGTCGCGATCAGGCAACACATCGAGGTCATTCAATTGATGCGGTCGGTGTTTCGTCGCTATTTCGTCGCGACCGAAGAAGTCGATCGGAGTGTGGGAGCTCGCATCGGCGATATCGGGTCGGGTCTGGGCGGATAGCCCGCAACCTCACACCCTCTCTGCGCACCTCACACCCCTGATTCGACGTGAACCCCGGCGCGCGGTCGGCAAAAGGGGTGTGAGGTCCCGCAATCCCCGCGGCCAAGCGTCGAACATTGTCTGAAATGTCCGTAATATCAACCCTCGCAACACAATCGAGACAACATTCGCGAATCGGATGACTTAGTCTGCGATCGTGAATCTCTCCGCTGCCCGTCTTGTGCCGATGCGACCGCGCGATCCGAAGGAACCGCATCGCTCCGCGAGCCCGCTCGAGTTGTTCTTCGACCTGGTGTTCGTGGTGGCCGTCAGCATTGCAGCGGTTCAACTCCATCACGATCTCACCGAGAATCACATCGCCGACGGCGTGCTCGGCTATGCACTCGTGTTCTTCGCGATCTGGTGGGCGTGGATGAACTTCACCTGGTTCGCCACGTCCTTCGACACCGACGACTGGCTGTATCGCGTGCTCACCGTCGTGCAGATGGCGGGCGTTCTGACACTGGCCGCCGGGATCGAGCCGTCGGTCGTCGACGAGAATTTCACGATCGTGGTGATCGGGTACGTGGTGATGCGCGTGGCGATGGTGACCCAATGGTTGCGGGCATCGCGAAACCCCGAACATCGACAGACCGCGCTGGTCTACGCGATAGGTATTGCGGGAGTTCAGGTTCTGTGGATTGCCTGGGTGCTCCTGCTCGACGGTACCGCCGCAATCATCGGCTTCGTCGTGCTCGCAGGCGTCGAGATGTCGGTACCGATCATCGCCGAGCGCAAGGGCGCAACACCCTGGCACCCTCATCACATCACCGAGCGCTACGGACTGTTCACGCTGATCCTGCTCGGCGAATCTCTGCTCGCGTCGGCCAACGCCATCATCGAAGCGCTGCACGACGAAACCGCGCTGGCACCGCTGATCTCGATCTCCATTCTCACCGTCGTCGTCACCGCGAGCCTGTGGTGGATCTACTTCTGGCCCCCGCATCACCGTGCGATCGGCAGACTCGGCAACTCGCTGTTCTACGGCTACGCCCACTACTTCATCTTCGCGGCCGCGGGCGCGTTCTCGGCCGGCATCGAGGTCGAGATCGATGTACTGACCGAACACAGCAAGCTCGGCGACGTCGCCGCGTCGTTCACCGTCACGATCCCGATCGCGGTGTTCGTACTCGGTGTCTGGCTGATCGCGATCCGCGCCAATGCCGACCGGCTGGTCAACATCGTGGTGCCCGCTGGTGCCGTGCTCGTGTTGTTCGACCCCGTCATCCCCATCCCGATCACCCTCACCGCCGTCGTGATGATCGTCGTCGTCGCGGTCCTGGTCGCACGCGGGCCAAGAGACGTGGAGCATGAGAAACTGACCGCATGAGTATCGGAACCTTGATTCTGCTTCGTCACGGCGAGAGCGAATGGAATGCGTCCAACCAGTTCACCGGCTGGGTCGACGTGCGACTGACCGAGAAGGGTGAGGCCGAGGGCAAGCGTGCCGGCCAACTCCTCGCCGAGGCAGGCATCCTGCCCGACCTGCTGTACACCTCGCTGCTGCGTCGCGCGATCAGCACCGCCAATCTCGCACTCGACGCCGCCGATCGGCACTGGATTCCCGTCGTCCGCGACTGGCGTCTGAACGAGCGGCACTACGGCGCACTGCAGGGCTTGAACAAGGCCGAGACCAAGGACAAGTACGGCAACGAGCAGTTCATGCTGTGGCGTCGTAGCTACGACACCCCGCCGCCGCCCATCGAGATCGGCAGCGAGCACAGCCAGGACGCCGATCCGCGCTACGCGGACCTGGACAGTGTTCCGCTGACCGAGTGCCTCGCAGACGTCGTCGAGCGTCTGATCCCGTACTTCGAGGAGACGATCGTCGCCGATCTGAAGGCCGGCAAGAACGTGCTCGTCGCCGCGCACGGCAACTCGCTGCGTGCTCTCGTGAAGTACCTCGACGAGATCTCCGACGCGGACATCGCCGAGCTCAACATCCCCACCGGCATTCCGCTGAAGTACGACCTCACCGAGGTCGACGGCAAGCTGAAGCCCACCAACCCGGGCGGCACCTACCTCGACCCCGAAGCAGCGGCCGCAGGTGCAGCTGCCGTGGCAAACCAGGGCGGCAAGTAACTCCTCCGCGCTCGAACCGACGTTTTGTCGTAACTGCAGGTGAACGATCGAAGAACACTGCCGACGGGGACTATGACGACCAGGGAAATGCCTGCACCCTGCGTATGTGAGCTGTCCATCGAACGTACGATTCCGGTGTGAGTGTTGCATCGGCCGTACTACTGGCTATCGCCGCGGCCTTCGTGGGATACCTCGTCGGCGGTGTTCTGATCCCGTACCTCAACACTCGACACTCGGAGCGCCGCCGAGCTACGTCCGGCTTGACGATGTCGCAGGTACTGGATCTGATTGTCCTCGCATCGGAGAGCGGCATCGCCGTCGTCGACCAATTTCACGACGTCGTGCTGTTCAACCCGCGTGCCGAGGAGTTGGGGCTGGTGCGTAACCGGCTGATCGACGATCGGGCGTGGGACGCCGTCCTCAAGGTCCTCGCCGACGGCAACCCCGTCGAAGTGGACCTCAGCTCGAAGAACCCCAGAACCGGCCGAGACAAGATCGCCGTCCGCTGCGTCGCCCGGTTGCTCAGCAAGGAAGACAAGCGGTTCGTGGTGCTGTTCGCCGACGACGATTCCGAGCAGGTCCGGATGGAGGCGACGCGTCGGGACTTCGTCGCCAACGTCAGCCACGAACTGAAAACCCCCGTCGGCGCGATGAGCCTGCTGGCCGAGGCGCTGCTCGAATCGGCCGACGATCCGGCTTCCGTCCGGCACTTCGGCGGCAAGGTCGTCGCCGAATCCAAACGGCTCGGCAACATGGTGACCGAACTGATCGCACTCTCGCGACTGCAGGGTGCCGAGAAGCTACCCGACCTCGAGGTCGTCGACGTCGACACCGTCGTCAACGAAGCGATGGATCGGTCCAAGCTCGCCGCCGAAAACGCCGGAATCTCCGTCACCACCGACCACCCGAGCGGCCTCGAAGTTCTCGGCGACCAAGCGCTGCTGGTGACGGCCCTGGCCAACCTCATTCAGAACGCCATCGCCTACTCCTCGGACGGTGCGCCGGTGTCGGTGAGCCGAGCCCTGCGCGGAGACAACGTGGCGTTCGCCGTCACCGACCGCGGCATCGGCATCGCCAAGGAAGACCAGGAACGCGTCTTCGAAAGATTCTTCCGCGTCGACAAAGCTCGGTCGCGGGCAACCGGTGGCACGGGCCTGGGCCTGGCCATCGCCAAACACGTCGCAGCCAACCACAACGGCAGCATCTCGCTGTGGAGCAAGCTGGGCACCGGATCCACCTTCACCCTCCAGATCCCTGCGTACTTCGAAGAAGAAGACGACGCTTCGGTTACAGAAAGAGAGAATCAGTGACCAACGTTCTGATCGTGGAAGACGAAGAGTCGTTGGCCGATCCATTGGCTTTCCTGCTCCGCAAGGAAGGTTTCGAGGCCACGGTCGTCGGAGACGGACCGTCGGCGCTCGCGGAATTCGATCGCGCAGGAGCAGACATCGTGTTGCTCGACCTCATGCTCCCCGGCATGAGCGGAACCGACGTGTGCAAGCAATTGCGTTCGCGCTCAGGCGTTCCCGTGATCATGGTGACCGCACGTGACAGTGAGATCGACAAGGTCGTCGGCCTCGAACTCGGTGCCGACGACTACGTGACCAAGCCGTACTCGGCACGCGAACTCATCGCCCGCATCCGCGCAGTTCTGCGGCGCGGCTCCGACGCCGAGGTCGACGGCGGAGTCGACACCGGAGTGCTCGAAGCCGGACCGGTGCGCATGGACGTCGAACGCCACGTGGTGATGGTCGGATCCGAGCAGATCACGTTGCCGCTCAAGGAATTCGATCTGCTCGAGTACTTGCTGCGCAACTCCGGTCGAGTGCTGACCCGCGGACAGTTGATCGACCGCGTGTGGGGAGCCGACTACGTGGGCGACACCAAGACCCTCGACGTGCACGTCAAGCGTCTGCGCTCGAAGATCGAAGCGGACCCGGCCAAGCCGGAACACCTCGTCACCGTGCGCGGACTGGGTTACAAACTCGAGGGATAGAGCCTGCGGCATGTGAGCGGAAACTCGTAGTGGGCTACGAGGTTTCGCTCACGTGCGGCGCAGCCGCTCTATCGACGCTGCGCCTCACGGGTGGCCGGATGCACCGCGATCAGACCAAGACCGCGGCGGCGCTTGCACAGCGATGCCAGTTCGTCGTACGCCGCCTTGCCGAGCAGCTCGGTCAATTCCGGCTTGTAGGACTCGAACACCTGCTTCGATCCGACGTGCGCATCGGGCGAGCCCGAGCAGTACCAGTCCAGATCGAGACCACCCTCGCCCCAGCCGCGTCG
>NZ_LVCU01000061.1:0-6859 GCF_001647185.1 Rhodococcus sp. EPR-147 | reverse complement strand
ACGTCGGGCTTGACCTCGAGCGGCTCGATGCCCTTGCGCAGCGCCATCGAATGCAGCGCGCACCCGATTCCGCCCTCGAACCCGGGACGGTTCTGGAAGATGCAGGCACCCTTGTAGCGCCGCGTCCGCAGCGACTGCTCGTCGTCGAGATCGTCGTATTCGACGTACCCCTTCTTGCCGAGACCCTTGTCCATGAGCTGCCAATCCTGCGGAGTGAGCAACTTCACGGACTCGTCGAGCTTGCGCTTGTCGTCCTCGTCGGACAGGAACGCGCCGTGGGAGCAGCAACCGTCGTCGGGTCGGCCCGCGACGGTTCCCTGACATGCCGGAGTTCCGAACACGCAGGTCCAGTTGGACAACAACCACGTCAGATCCGCAGCGATGAGATGTTCCGAATTGTCGGGGTCGGGAAACTCGACCCATTCTCGCGGGAAATCCATCTCGACCTCTGCAGCGAACGACTGCTGCTCACGACCTGCTGTCACAAACGACGACGGTAGACCCAGTACCGTGGGCATGTGCGAATAGGGGTGCTCGACGCCGGTACGGACGCGGCTCGAGGCGACTCGTAGCGTTCGTAACGCGGATCGTCGTGGCCGACCGTGCAGAATTGGAAGGTGTCAGCGCCGACAGGTCGCCACCACTGGTGGCCGGGGCTCTGGTAGCGGAGGCGAGCATGCGGGCATCGACAACGAAGTCACCCGAGATATGCCCGTGGGCGCTGAAGGAAGGTTTGATGTTGAGGAAGCTGGACCCCGAAACCGACGGCGATCCGGTGGTGAGCTCGAGATGAGCGACACCAACCCGGAGGACACCGGACAGATCTCTGTTGCCGAGCTGCTGGCTCGAAACGGTCAGAAGACGAACCTGAGCGCAGGCGGTCGCCGTCGCCGCGGCGTCAAGGGCGGCATCTCCGTCGCCGAGCTGACCGGTGAGATCCCCGTCGTACGCGACGAGCCCGGCAACCGCAGCGCCCCGGTGGTCGAGTCCCCGGCTCCCGACGCGTCCGAGCCCGAGACGCCCGAGACGCCCGACGTCGCCCCGGCCGCGCCGCAGAGCAGCGATACGGCCGAGGACGATGCACCCGCCGCCGTCTCCTCGCGGCCGCAACCGGCCAAGCCGCAGACCACTCGCCCCACCCCGTTCCAACCGGCAGGCAAGCGCGAGAAGCAGCAGCCCGAGCCTGAACTGCTGTCCGGATCCACGACGGTTGCCGGTGACCTGCTGAACCGCTCACACGACGACACCGAACGGTCCAAGCGCCCGGCTGTGTCCACGGTGCCTGCGTCGGATCGGCTTCCGTACGGATCCACCCCGGCCGAGCAGGGCCGGGCCCGCAAGCCTGTGGGATTCCGAGCCTCGCGGCAGGTCGAGGTGGTCGAGCCGAACACCGACGTCGCTCCGCGTGCCGCGCTCGTCGACGTCGACGACGTGGCCAAGACCGCGGTGTCTCCGCGCATCCGACGCACCGACGATACGACGGCCGAGTCGGCCGACGAGTCGGCGGTCGATACGTCCGCCGCCACCGAGGTCGTCGATCTCGTGAAGCCGGAGATCGACGACGAACCGAAGACCGCGACCGACGTCGAGGCCGACACCGAAACCGCGTCGGACGCGGAGGCCGACAGCGCGACTGCGGCCTCGCGCACCGACCGCCGGGCAGCGGCGGTCAAGGGCAAGGGCGGTGCCGTCCGGCAATGGCTGGTGCTGATCGGTCAGGCAGTGGTGTCGATCGCCGTCGGCGCGCTGCTGTTCAAGGGCTTCGAGCAACTGTGGGACGTGTTGCCGTGGGTCGCTCTGGTGCTGTCGGTGCTGGTCATCGTCGGACTTGTCGCGGTGGTGAGGATTCTGCGACGCACCGACGATCTGATCTCGATCGTCATCGCGATCGCCGTCGGTGTATTCGTCACGCTCGGTCCGCTCGCCTTCCAGCTCAGTACCGGCTGAGTCGGCACACCGATGGGCGCGAAGCGAATCCAGGTAGGACTGTCCACGGCGTCGGTCTACCCGCAGAACACCGAGGCGGCGTTCCGGTATGCGGCAGAGCTCGGGTACGACGGCATCGAGCTGATGGTGTGGGCCGAGTCCGTCAGCCAGGACGTCGACGCGGTGGCCGCGCTCTCGCGGGAGTACTCGATGCCGGTGCAGGCCATCCATGCGCCGTGTCTGCTGATCTCGCAGCGAGTGTGGGGATCCGATCCGGTTGCCAAACTCGCCCGCTCGGTCGAGGCGGCCGAGAAGCTGGACTCGGCGACGGTCGTGGTGCACCCACCGTTCCGGTGGCAACGCAAGTACAGCGACGGCTTTGCCGATCAGGTCGCCGAACTCGAATCGAACTCGCACGTGGTGGGCGCCGTGGAGAACATGTTCCCCATGCGCGCCGATCGCTTCTTCGGGCGCAAGGAGAAATCCGCACAGCGACTCGAACGACGCGGTGGTCCGGGGGCCGCACTGTCGGCGTTCTCGCCGTCCTACGACCCGACCGACGTCGGCCACGGGCACTACACCCTCGACCTCTCGCACACGGCCACCGCGGGCTCGGACGCGCTCGAGATGCTCGACCGGATGGGCGAGGGCATCGCGCACCTGCATCTGGCCGACGGCCGGGGCGCATCGGTGGACGAGCACCTCATCCCCGGCCACGGCAGTCAACCGTGCGTGGAGGTGTGCACCGAACTGGTGCGCCGCGGCTTCGAGGGACAGGCAGTGATCGAGATCAACACACAGAACGCGCGCACGGTCCCCGAGCGTTCCTCGATGCTCGGGCAAGCACTGCAGTTCGCCCGCGCACACCTGTCCTGAGGCCGCCGGTAAGTTGTCGGAAATGAGTTCCGCCAGCCCCTTCACCGCCGCCACCACCCTGACCGCGCTCGAGGTCGCCGCCGACACCGCGTCGTTCGCGGGCGCGATCGACTCCACCTGGACCATCGGTCCGAAGGTGCACGGCGGTGTGATGCTCGCCGTCTGCGCGGCAGCAGCGCGCAAGCACATCGTCACGACCGACCCGGAGCAGGCCGAGATCCAGCCGCTCGCGGTGAGCGTCAGCTACCTGGCCGCTCCCGATCCCGGCGAGGTCGCGCTGACGACGGTGGTACGCAAGCGCGGCCGTCAGGTCTCGCACGTCGACGTCGAACTCACCCAGGCCGGACGCGTTGCCGTGCGGGCGGTGGTGACCCTCGGTCGTCCCGATTCCGAGGAACCCCACCACGAGACGCCGACGTCGCCGGCGTCGATGGCAGCCGAACCGCCGGCGGAGACCCTCGCGGTGGCGGGCGATCATCCGATGGCGTCGATCGTGCACGTCGCCAAGGGCTGCGAGATGCGGATCGACGCGTCGTCGGCGTCGTTCCTGACCGGCCAGCAGGGCGAGGCGGAGATTCGACTGTGGGTGCGTCCCTTCGCGGGCGACGAGGCCGACCTCGACACCGCAGTGCTGTTCGCACTGATGACCGGAGACATCTCGGCTCCGGTGACCATGAACCGCGGAATGTTCGGTTGGGCTCCGACCGTGCAGTTGACGACCTACCTGCGACGCCGTCCGGCACCGGGGTGGCTGCGGGTGGCGGCGACCAGCACCGTCATCGGCAGCACCTGGTTCGAGGAGGACCACGTGGTGCTGGATTCGACCGGTGCCGTCGTGGTGCAGAGCAGACAGTTGGCGATGGTGCCGCGCTCGAACTGACATGGCAGGCTTGGTCGTATGACGAGAATTGCAGTGATCGGCGGCGGACGGATCGGTGAGGCGTTGATTGCGGGACTCCTCGAGTCCGGCCACGCAGTGCGCGATCTGGGGGTCGCCGAGAAGTCCGAGGCCCGCGCCAAGGAGATCGCCAAGGAATTCGGAGTACTGACCACCACCGTCGGCGACGCATCCGAGGGAGCCGATGTGATCGTGCTGGCGGTCAAGCCGGCCGACGTCGAAGCGGCACTGACCGAGATCACGAAGATCGAACTCGACGGCGATCGCGAACAACTCATCGTCTCGCTGGCCGCAGGAGTCCCTACCGCCAAGTTCGAGCCCAAGCTCCCCGCCGGCTTCCCGGTCGTTCGGGTCATGCCCAACACCCCGATGCTGGTGGGGGAGGGCGTCAGCGTGTTGGCACCGGGCAAGTACGCCCGCGCGGAGCACCTCGAACTCGTGCGCTCGATCCTCTCGGCCGTCGGCAAGGTGGTCGTGGTCAAGGAGAACCAGCTCGACGCCGTGACGGCCGTGTCCGGCTCCGGTCCGGCCTATTTCTTCCTCGTGGCCGAGGCCATGATCGACGCCGGAGTGGGCCTGGGATTGAGCCGCGACGTGGCGTCGGCGCTCGTGGTTCAGACGATGGTGGGGTCGGGAGCGATGCTCGATCGCTCCGACGAGAGCGCGAGCGAGCTTCGATATGCGGTGACTTCTCCGGGCGGAACGACCGCCGCAGCAGTGCGTGAATTGGAGAGAAAGGGCGTCCGAGCAGCGTTTTTCGATGCCCTCGGTGCCGCAAATGCCCGATCCATTGAGATGGGCATCACAGCAGAATAAAAAATCTTTTCCCCACACCCGTCGCAGTAACCCCATCTGTCCCTATAGGCTCGGGGGCAGCACGTGCGTGTCTGTTCGGCAGGAGGGGAAGCCTGCCGCATGAGACGTGCCGGAGGTATGTGGATTGATGGCGTCTATAAACAAGCCGTCCAAGGGTTCGTCCCCGGACGGTCAACCGGCCCTGGCCGGAACGCAGTTCCTCACGGTCGCCGAAGTGGCGACGCTGATGAGGGTTTCGAAAATGACCGTGTACCGGCTGGTGCACGGCGGAGAATTGCCCGCTGTACGAGTGGGTCGGTCTTTTCGTGTGCACGCCAAGGCGGTCCACGACTATCTCGAGACCTCGTACTTCGACGCAGGCTAGTAGTGCACGTGGGGCCGGTTTCGTAAGTCCTGGTTCACACCGGTAGGATTGGCGCTCGTCGTGCCAGCCAGCCGGTGTGCAGCCGTGGGCGAGTACGTGGCCCCAGCGCCAGCTCGGTGACCAAGGCTTTTGGCTCGAAGCCCTCAGGGCTTGGTTGTCAGGTAGGCGTACGCAAACGGCGTGCGCGAAAACGCTAGAGAAGAACGTGAGGACACCCGCATGGGTTCAGTGATCAAGAAGCGTCGCAAGCGCATGTCGAAGAAGAAGCACCGCAAGTTGCTTCGTCGTACCCGCGTGCAGCGCAGGAAACTCGGCAAATAAGCCTGCCGTCATCTGCTTCATGGGGAAGCCCGTCACCATCGGTGGCGGGCTTCTTCCGTTCGAAGAACGGGCTTTGCTTCTCACCCGCGCCGAGCCCGGTCGATCCAGTAGGCTTTGCAGCGGAACCGACGTTGGGGGTGCGCAGTGAGTCCGAGCGATCGTGGATCGTCTGCGCCCCGAGTGGTCCTCGTGACCGGAGCGAGCCGATTCCTCGGCGGCTACCTCGTCACCAGACTGGCCCAGAATCCGAACATCGAGCGCGTCATCGCCGTCGATGCGGTCTCGCCGAGCAAGGATCTGTTGCGCCGCATGGGACGCGCGGAATTCGTCCGCGCCGACATTCGTAATCCGTTGATCGGCAAAGTGATTCGCAATGCCGGCGTCGACACCGTCGTGCACGCCGCCACCGTCGCCAAACCCCCGAAATCCGGCGGCCGCGCCACGATGAAAGACCTCAACGTCATCGGCGCGATGCAGCTGTTCGCGGTCTGCCAGAAGTCACCGACCGTCGAGAGGGTGGTACTGCGTTCGTCGTCCTCGGTGTACGGCTGCAGCGCGAAGGACCCGGTGAAATTCACCGAGGAGATGAGTGCTCGACGCCCCCCGAGCGGTGGGTACGCGCGGGACTCGATCGACATCGAGGGATACGTTCGCGGTCTCGGGCGTCGACGGCCGGACATCGCGGTGTCGATCCTGCGCATGGCGCCGCTGATCGGTCCACGACTGAACGGCACCATCTCGCGCTACATGACCTCGCCGCTGATTCCCAGCATCGTCGGTCGCGACGCACGCATGCAGTTGCTGCACGAGGAAGACGCTCTGGCTGCGCTCGAGCGCGCGACTCTCGGTGGGTCGGCGGGCACGTTCAACATCGGAGCCGACGGCACGATCATGCTGTCCCAGGCGATTCGCCGAGCCGGCCGCGTTCAGGTGCCGGTGCCGTTTCCGCTGTTCAAGAGCGCCGGCCGCGCACTGATGGGCGGCATGATGCGCGAGTTCACCACCGAGCAACTCGACTACTTCCACTTCGGCTGCGGACTGGACACCACCCGCATGCGGTCCGTCCTTGGCTTCGAGCCGCGGTGGACTACGGTTCAGGCATTCGACGACTTCGTCCGAGGCGCAGCGCTGCGGCCTGTCATCAGAACCGAATGGGTGGACAGCGTCGAAGATCGACTGGTCTCGGCCGTAGAGACAGGCGCGTCCACGGCGCGGGCACTGGCGGCACTGCGTAGTTCGGGAGCGGTGCGTAGTTCGGGAGCGGTGCGTAGTTCGGGAGGGGACAGGTGAGCGAAGTGGCCAAAGTGATTCCGTTGCACGGCGGCACGTCCGGCCGCTCGGCGCGAGCGGCTGCGGGCTCGCGTGAACGCCACCCCTCCGCCTACGCCGATCCTCGCGAGCCGACGCCGTTGTCGGCCCCAGCTCCTGCCGACGCGTCGGCAGTGACGCCCTCGCTCCCCACTCCGTTGCTGTCGATGATCGACGACACCAAGTCCACGATCGTCGACCAGATCTCCTCGGTCGCCGAGTTCGTTCGCAGGCGGCTGGCCGGTGACTACAGTGTCGACGAGTTCGGTTACGACCCGCACTTCGCCGACGCGGTCTGGCTTCCGTTGCTGCGGCCGTTGTTCGACAAGTGGTTCCGCGTCGAGGTCAAG
>NZ_LVCU01000060.1:0-5749 GCF_001647185.1 Rhodococcus sp. EPR-147 | reverse complement strand
TCGCCGTACGCGATCACCACCCGGCGCACCGCCCTCTGCGAATGTTGGCCGCCGACATGGCATTCGAGATGCCCGGCGTCGGCACGATCGCGCGCAAGGCCGGGCACACGCTCGCGTGCAACCCCGACGCCGAACGACTGCTGCGTACCGGCGAGGTCGCCGCCGTGTTCCCGGAAGGGTTCAAGGGCATCGGCAAACCGTTCAGTGAGCGCTACAAGTTGCAGCGATTCGGTCGCGGCGGATTCGTCTCGGCTGCTCTGCGGACGGGTGTGCCGATCATCCCGTGCTCCATCGTCGGCTCGGAAGAGATCTACCCCAAGATCGGCGACATCGCACCATTGGCCCGGTTGATGGGCGTCCCCTACTTTCCGGTGACGCCGTTCTTCCCGCACCTCGGCCCGCTGGGTCTGATCCCGTTGCCGTCCAAGTGGTACATCGAATTCGGCAAGCCGATCCCCACCGACGGGTACGACTCCACCGCATTCGAGGATCCGATGGTGCTGTTCGAGTTGACCGACCACGTGCGCGAAACCATTCAGCACACGCTCTATCGACTGCTTGCCAAGAGGCGCAACGTCTTCCTGGGTTAGACGCTCGGGTTATCGTGTGGCAGTGCATATTCGCGACACCTCCGCTGCCGATCTACCCGAGATTCTCGACATCCACAACGATGCGGTCGCCAACACCACCGCCATCTGGGACGAAGAACAGGTCGATCTCGCCGATCGCACAGCCTGGTTCGAGGGCAGGATCGCCGCGGGATACCCGGTACTCACCGCGGAGGTCGACGGCCGGGTGGCCGGGTACGCGTCGTACGGGCAGTGGCGGGTCAAGAGCGGTTACCGACACTCGGTGGAACACTCGGTGTACATCCATCGAGATTTCTACCGTCGCGGGCTGGCCAGTGCGCTACTGCGCGAGTTGATCGAGCGAGCGAAAGCGAGCGACATTCACGTGTTGGTGGGGTTCATCGAGTCCGAGAACACCACGTCGATCGCGCTGCACGAGAAGTTCGGGTTCGCCACCGTCGGACAGATGCCGCAGGTGGGCGTCAAGTTCGGTCGGTGGTTGGACCTGACGCTGATGCAGCTCACTCTCTGATCACCCGCGGTCGGACGATCAGGCCTTGCGTCGGCCGATCACCGCAGCCAGCCCGCCGCCCACCGCGCCCAACGCCAACGCCGTGGGCACACCGATCTTGGCGGCCTTGCGTCCGGTGCGGTAGTCGCGGATCTCCCAACCCCGGTTCTTGGCCAGCTCACGCAGATCGGTATCGGGGTTGATCGCCACGGCGGTGCCGACCAGCGAGAGCATCGGCACGTCGTTGTGGCTGTCCGAATACGCGGTGCAGCGCTTGAGATTGAGACCCTCACGCACCGCCAGCGAGCGCACCGCGTGCGCCTTGCCGATGCCGTGCAGGATGTCGCCGACGAGACGGCCGGTGAACACTCCATCCTTGCTTTCGGCGACGGTTCCGAGCGCGCCGGTCAGGCCGAGACGCTTGGCGATGATCTGGGCCAGTTCGAGGGGAGTGGCCGTCACCAGCCAGACCTGCTGACCGGCGTCGAGGTGCATCTGCGCCAGAGCCCGGGTGCCGGCCCAGATCTTGTCGGCGATCATCTCGTCGTAGATCTCCTCGCCGAGCCGGGTCAGCTCCGAGGTGGGACGGCCGGTGATGAACGAGAGCGCCTTCTCTCGTCCGCTGGCCACATCCTCGCTGTTCTCCTTGCCGCTGACCCTGAATTTGACCTGCTGCCAAGCGAATTGGGCCAGATCGCCGCTGGTGAAGTATTTCCGGGCGGCCAACCCGCGAGCGAAGTGAATGATCGACGCGCCCTGCACCATCGTGTTGTCCACGTCGAAGAAGGCCGCAGCAGTCAGATCCCGGGGAACGGCCCCCTCGGACTCGATCTGCAACGCCAGCGCGGCATCGGCACTGGCCTGGCCTGCAACGTTGGCGCGAACCTCGGCATCGCTCGGACCGAACGGATTGCGGATTCTGCGGATGCGGCGCTTGAACTGCTTGTCCTCGCGCGGATCGTTCGTATCGACCATGTCGATATCGGGCGTGTTCTCGATCGGCAGGTCTGTTCCCCCGTCACTCACTTCTGTCCACCTCCCAGTCGAGTCGCTCGCCGCAAGCCTAGTCGGGGTTGTCCGGACGACAGGCGAAGGGCAGCACTCGACCCCTGTCGGTCGGCCCCACGTGAGACCGGGGACTGTGACCTTCGTCTCCGTTACGGCCGTGTCACAGTGGAGGCATGCAGACGACCCCCACCGGCGTGGCTCTTCTCACCCGTGCAGGCTGCCATTCCTGCACTCACGCGCTCGAGGTCCTGAACGAGGTGTGCCGCGAATTCGACGTGGCAGTGACCGTCGTCGACGTCGACGAGGCGGCAGCGGAATCGCCTGACCTGCGTGCGGAGTACGGGGATCGCGTGCCCGTGGTGCTGCTCGACGGCATCGAACACAGTTACTGGGAGGTAGACGTGCCGCGGTTGCGGGCCGATCTGACCCGGGCAGGGCACCCTAAGAACGTGTGATTGCTCTCGCGTGTGCAGGTGAGGGCCGGTGTGCGCAACTTTGTTCATTCGTTCACAAGCAGTTACCGTGGTGTGAACAGCGTCCGTGAAATAGACACGAACGCAGGATCAGCGTGAAGATCGGCCGTCGTTGCCGTTCGGACGAGGAGCCCCAGACGTGACCGAAGAGCGCCCGTCGCCCAGCGGCGTAGAGCGGGTCATCCCTCAGGCTACGGTCACCCGTCTGGCGACGTACCTGCGGGTCCTCTCGATCCTCGCAGACGAGGGCGTTCTGATCGTCTCCAGTGAAGAACTGGCCACCGCAGCAGGCGTCGGATCGGCGAAACTGCGCAAGGACCTCTCCTTCCTCGGCCCCAACGGCGTCCGCGGAGTCGGCTACGACGTGGCCCGCCTGCGCGCCAAGATCGACAGCGCACTCGGACTCGACCGCGGCCACCGCGTCGTCCTCGCCGGAGTCGGCAACCTCGGGCAGGCGCTGGCCGGCTACGGCGGATTCGCTCGACGCGGCTTCACGATGGTCGGCCTCTTCGACAGCGACCCGGCGCGAGTGGGCACCGACGTCGACGGACTCACCGTCCGGCACGTCGACGAACTCGTCGTCGCCTGCCGCGAACTCGAAGCGACCATCGGCGTCATCGCCACCCCCGACGAGGCCGTGCGCAGCGTCGCCGAGAAGCTCGTCTCCGGTGGCGTCGAATGCATCCTGAGCTTCTCACCCATGGTTCTCGACGTCCCCGAGCACGTCGAGGTGCGACGCGTCGACCTGGCCGTGGAGATGCAGGTGCTCTCCTTCAACAGCTCCCGCAACGTCTCCGGACCTGCCGATATCGCCGGTCCGGCCATCGTCACCGCGCCCCGACCGCAGCCGGTCTCGCCGCCCCCGCTCACGTCCACGGCACGTCTCGGCCGCAGTCACGGCCCGCGCATCGCCGGCAACCCAAGCCCAGTCAACAGTTCGACAAGAAACGGATCGGTGATTGCACCGTGAGTGTCCTTCTCGTCGGGATTTCGCACCGTAGCGCTCCCGTCGCAGTCCTCGAGCGTGTCGCCATCACGGACACCGATCGCCCGAAACTGACCGACAAGTTGATGGCCAGCGGAAGCATTTCCGAGGTCATGGTGGTATCCACGTGCAATCGCGTCCAGATCTACGCCGTCGTGGACGCGTTCCACGGCGCGCTGACCGCCGTCGGCGAAGTTCTCGGTGAGCACTCCGGTCTCGAGGTCGCGGACCTCACCAAGCACGCCTACGTCCGCTACAGCGAGGCCGCCGTCGAGCACCTCTTCGCCGTGGCCAGTGGCCTCGACTCGATGGTCATCGGCGAGCAGCAGATCCTCGGCCAGATCCGCTCGGCGTACGCCGCCTCGGACGGGCAGCAGGCATCGGGCCGGGTGATGCACGAACTGGCTCAGCAGGCCCTGCGCGTGGGCAAGCGCGTGCACAGCGAAACCGGAATCGACGCCGCCGGAGCCTCGGTGCTCTCGGTCGCCCTCGACCGCGCTGCGGACCTGTTCGGCGGTTCCCTCGCCGGCCGCAAGGCCGTCGTCCTCGGAGCCGGTGCGATGGGCGGACTCGCCGTCGCGCACCTGGGCCGCGCCGGAATCGGCAGCCTGACCGTCGTCAACCGCACTCGCGAGCGAGCCGACCACCTGGCCGAGAACGCCGTGTCCAACGGCATCACGGCAACCTCGGTCGCGCTCGAGAACCTGGCCGACGCAGTCGCCGAGGCCGACATCCTCCTCACCTGTACCGGAGCGGTGGGGGCCGTGGTCTCCATCGCCGACGCCCACCTCGCTCTCGCCCGCCGCGGCTCCGATCGACCGTTGGTGATCTGCGACCTCGGTCTGCCGCGCGACGTCGACGCCGCGGTGTCGGGTCTGCCGGGCATCACCGTCTTCGACATGGAGTCCCTGCAGCGTGATCCTGCTGCCGGTGCCGCGGCGAACGACGCGTCCGCGGCTCGCGAGATCGTCTCGAGCGAACTCTCGGGATACCTTGCCGGACAACGACTTGCCGAGGTCACCCCCACTGTCACGGCACTGCGTCAGCGTGCCGCCGAGGTGGTCGAGGGAGAGCTGCTGCGGCTGGAATCGCGGCTGCCCGGACTCGACTCGCCGCAGCGCGACGAGGTGGCCCGCACCGTGCGCCGCGTCGTCGACAAGCTGCTGCATTCGCCCACCGTGCGGGTCAAGCAACTCGCCAGCACGCCGGGCGGGGATTCCTACGCCGCTGCGCTGCGTGAGTTGTTCGAGCTGAGCCCCGGCTCGGTCGACGCGGTTGCCATGCCGATGGAGATCGGCTCGCTGGAGCTGGTCGACGATTTCACCGCCAGCCGTACCGATCTGCGCTCGGACTCCTACCCCAGCGATGCCACCGGTCAGGAGCGTGCCGAATGACCGGCATCGTCAAGATCGGCACTCGCGGAAGCCTTCTCGCGACCACCCAGGCCGACACCGTTCGGGTGGCCCTCGCGGCAGCCGGAGTCGAGGCGGAACTGGTGATCGTCAAGACCGCGGGCGACCTCTCTGCTGCGCCCGTACAGACGATCGGCGTCGGTGTCTTCACCGCGGCGCTGCGTGAGGCGCTGGCCGACGGCACTGTCGACATCGCCGTGCACTCGTACAAGGATCTACCGACTGCGGCCGACGACCGGTTCACCATCGCCGCCATTCCCGCTCGCGAGGACCCGCGCGACGCCCTGGTCGCCCGGGACGGACTGGTACTCGGTGAACTGCCCGCCGACGCGAAGGTCGGCACGTCCGCGCCCCGCCGGATCGCTCAACTGCGTGCTCTCGGACAGGGATTGAACGTTCTGCCGTTGCGCGGCAACCTCGACACCAGGATCGGCAAGGTCGCGTCGGGTGAGCTCGACGCCGTCATCGTCGCCCGCGCCGGCCTGTCCCGTATCGGCAGGTTGGATGTCGTCACCGAAGCGCTCGACCCGGTGCAGTTGCTCCCGGCACCCGCCCAGGGCGCGTTGGCAGTCGAATGTCGCGTCGAGGACACCGATCTCGTGACCGCGATCGCCACCCTCGACGACGCACACTCACGCGCCGCGGTGGCGGCCGAACGCGGACTGCTCGCCGAACTCGAAGCCGGCTGCACCGCTCCGGTCGGCGCGATCGCAGAGGTAGTCGAATCCATCGACGAGGACGGCCGCATCTTCGACGAACTGTCGTTGCGGGGCTGCGTCGCCGCCATCGAC
>NZ_LVCU01000059.1:0-6998 GCF_001647185.1 Rhodococcus sp. EPR-147 | reverse complement strand
TCTCGGTGCGCGCGAACTCGTTTCAGTCACCGAACCAGCACAGGCCGGTTCTCAGGTACAGGGTGGATCTCATGTCTAGGGCCATAACGGCACCCGTCCGCGGACGCGCCAAACGCAAGGCGACTCGTCCGGTGGTGCGAAGAGAGTCGATCGCCACCGCTCGACTGATTCCGAAACGGGGCACCGCAACCCCGATAGAACTGCAGTACCCACACAAGACAGCACTGGAGAACAACCGATGAGCCCAGTCCGCAAGAACACCAACGGACGGATCCTGTTCGTGGGATCCGGGCCGGGTGACCCGGCTCTGCTCACGGTCCGGGCACGGGAAGTGCTCGGAGCGGCCGAGCTCGCGTTCACCGACCCCGACGTCGACAAGGGTGTCACCGCCCTCGTCGGTGCCGACGTTCCGCGTGACCCGGAGACGGGTGAGAACGGTGTCGAGGTTCGTCCGGCACTCGGCGAACCGGCCGAGGTCGCCAAAACCCTTCTCGCCGAGGCCAAGAACGGCCACGACGTGGTTCGCCTGGTCTCTGGTGATCCGCTCACGACCGACTCTGTGATCGCCGAGGTCAGCGCCGTCGCTCGCACGCACGTGCCGTTCGAGGTGCTCCCCGGCCTGCCGTCGGGATCGGCCGTCCCCAGCTACGCAGGCATGGCACTCGGCTCGGGTCACACCGAGGCCGACGTCCGCGGCGAGGTCGACTGGGCAGCACTCGCAGCTGCTCCGGGCCCGCTCGTACTGCACGCCACGTCGGGTCACCTGGCCGAAACCGCCAGTGCCCTCGTCGAACACGGCCTCGCGCCGCAGACGCCCGCGGCCATCACCGTCCGCGGCACCACCCGTCAGCAGCGCACCGTCGAGGCCACCCTCGCCACCCTCAACGACGCCGGATCCGAGCTCGTCGGATCACTCGTCGTCACCGTGGGCAAGGTCGTCTCGGGCCGAAACAAGATGTCCTGGTGGGAATCTCGCGCCCTGTACGGCTGGACCGTGCTGGTGCCGCGTACCAAGGATCAGGCCGGGGAGATGAGCGATCGCCTCGTCACCCACGGAGCCATCCCCATCGAGGTCCCGACCATCGCCGTCGAGCCCCCGCGCAGCCCGGCCCAGATGGAACGCTCCGTCAAGGGCCTGGTCGACGGCCGCTACCAGTGGGTCGTCTTCACCTCCACCAACGCCGTGCGCGCCGTGTGGGAGAAGTTCGAGGAGTTCGGTCTGGACGCTCGCGCGTTCTCCGGCGTCAAGATCGCCTGTGTCGGTGAGGCAACCGCGGCGAAGGTGCGCTCGTTCGGCATCAACCCCGAGCTCGTGCCCTCCGGTGAGCAGAGCTCGCTCGGACTGCTCGAGGACTTCCCGCCGTACGACGAGGTCTTCGACCCGGTCAACCGAGTTCTGTTGCCCCGCGCCGACATCGCCACCGAGACTCTCGCCGAGGGCCTGCGCGAACGGGGCTGGGAGATCGACGACGTCACCGCCTACCGCACCGTCCGGGCAGCACCGCCCCCCGCCGAGACCCGCGAGATGATCAAGACCGGCGGCTTCGACGCAGTGTGCTTCACGTCGAGTTCCACCGTCCGGAACCTGGTCGGCATCGCCGGAAAGCCACACGCCCGCACGCTCGTTGCGTGCATCGGACCCAAGACCGCCGAGACGGCCGTCGAATTCGGTCTGCGCGTGGACGTGCAGCCCGAGTCGGCTCAGGTCGGACCGTTGGTCGAGGCACTCGCCGAGCACGCGGCTCGCCTGCGCGCCGAGGGTGCGTTGCCCCCGCCGCGAAAGAAGTCACGTCGGCGCTAGGTCCCACCAGAAGAGCCGAATAGCACCCGGTCCGTAAGGAGTTCGCTTGTTCCCCACCGACCGTCCCCGACGCCTGCGCCGTACCCCGGCACTGCGTCGACTCGTGGCCGAGACCTCGCTCGAGCCACGGCATGTGGTGCTGCCGATGTTCGTGGCCGACGGCATCGGTGAGCCTCGGGCGATCAGCTCGATGCCCGGGGTGTATCAGCACACGCTGGATTCGCTGAGCGCTGCAGCCGAAGAGGCCGTCGCGGCCGGCGTCGGTGGCGTCATGCTGTTCGGGGTGCCGAGGCCCGAGGACAAGGACGAGACCGGCTCGGGTGCAACCGACCCGGACGGGATTCTCAATCGGGGTCTGGCGCGGCTGAAGGCCGACCTCGGGGACTCGACCGTCATTATGGCCGACACCTGCCTGGACGAGTTCACCTCCCACGGGCACTGCGGAGTCCTGGGGGAGAACGGTTCGATCGACAACGACGCCACCCTGCTGCGGTACGTCGACATGGCCGTCGCGCAGGCGGAGTCCGGTGCGCACCTGCTCGGACCCAGCGGAATGATGGACGGGCAGGTCGGTGCCATCCGCGCCGGACTCGACGCAGCCGGACACGTCGAGGTCGGTCAGCTGGCGTATTCGGCGAAATACGCTTCGGCGTTCTACGGCCCGTTCCGTGAAGCAGTGGGGTCCTCGCTGCAGGGCGATCGCCGCACGTACCAGCAGGACGCGGCCAACCGTCGTGAGGCCACCCACGAAGTAGAGCTCGATCTCGCCGAGGGCGCCGACATGGTGATGGTCAAGCCGGCCATGTCGTATCTCGATATTCTTCGCGACGTCGCCGAGATGTCACCGGTTCCGGTTGCGGCGTACCAGATCTCCGGGGAATATGCCATGATCACCGCCGCCGCTCAGAACGGGTGGATCGACCGCGACGCAGCGGTACTGGAATCGCTCGTCGGCATCCGGCGCGCCGGTGCCGATGTCGTACTGACCTATTGGGCTACCGAAGTGGCGGGCTGGTTGTGAACGAATATCCTCCGAAAAACAACCCGGACGGCAACCCCGACAGCAACACCCCGGGTAACCCACCGCCGCAGCCGGATTGGCAGCGCTGGGAGATGGAGCACGGGTTCCCGCAGCCAGGACCGGAGCTGGAGCCGACCCCGCGTCCGGCCCCCGTCGACGTCGAGACCGCTCGCCACCTGTGGTGGGGAGTGGCGCTGATCGGAGCGCTCTCGGCACTGTTCTCGGTGTGGACGCTGTTCGGGGCGCGCGAGGAATTTGCGCAGTCCTTGCTCGACGACCTCGCAGCGCAGGACGCGGCCGCCGACATGACGGTGGAGTCCACGCAGTCGATGGTGACGGTGATGCTCGTCGTCACGGTGTTCGTCGTACTGGGATTCGGGGCCTTGTTCCTGTTCTGGGTGAAGCGAATGCGAGCGGGCAAGATGTGGGCGCGCATGCTGCTCACCGTCATCGGATCGTTCACAGTGTTCACCACAATCCTGGAACTGTTCTCCATCGCGTCGAGCGCGGGCGCGATGAACATCGTGATGAGTGTGCTCGGCATCGGCCAGGGAGTGCTGGCCGCCGGGGCGATCTACCTGATGCACCGTCGGGAATCCAACGAATACTTCGTCGCCGCTTCGGGACAGCGGTAGTTTTCAGAACTCGATAGTTTCGGGCGTGTTCGCGGCCCCCACCCCGCTGTGTGACTAGCATCACTCTCGATATCTTCTCGAGTGATCGGAATCGACATGGCAGACAACAACCCTGCAGCAGCGAGCATGGCGCAGCCGACCGCAGTACCGGCCGTCGACCGCGAGGCCTGTCCCGCCGAGAGCGGACGCCCCGGCTGGGCACTGCTCGGACTCTTGCTCGCCGTCTCGGCTGCCATCGCCATCATGGCGCTGGGGATTTCTGCAGGCTGAGCATCGCGTCGGCGCAGAATCTCTGCCGGCCGAACGCACAGCTCACCGGCGGTGGCAGGATGTCTGGCGTGAGCGCAGACACCGACGCACCGATCGCCCGGCCCCGAGTTGTTTCCGCCGCCTACTGGCTGTGGTTGGCCTCGGCCGTGCTGCTGATCGTCGTGTGCATGATCGCCCTGACGCTCCCCGCCGACCAGATCCGTGCGTCGTTCACCACCGGCGGTGCGACGGACGAGCAGATCGATTCCTTCCTGACGGTGTTCCGCGGACTCGGGGTCATCTTCGGAGTGGTCGGCTTGGCCGTCGGTCTGATGTCGGGCCCCGTCCGCGCCGGAGACCGCAGGTTCCGACGCGCCCTGGTGGCACTGTCCGGAGCCGTGGCGCTGCTGCTGACTTTCGCCGCGCTGGTGTTTCCGTTCGTGCTGCTGGTGATCACCGTTGCGCTGGTGGTCGCAGCCGTTCTGGTCTATCGGCCGTCGGCGCGGGAGTGGTTCGTCCGTGAGCAGTGAGATGAACAGCGAGATGAACAGTGACATGAACAGCGAGACTCCCATCGACGAGCTCGTGCTCGTCCACGAGCCCGGTGGTCGGTGGCGCATGCTGGCGTGGGGGCCGGTGTTCTGCCTGGTGGTACTCGCAGTCGAACTCGCATCGGGACCGGTGATCCACTGGTTCGCACTCGCACTGTTCTCGTTGATCCTCGTCGGTCTCACGTACGTCCAGCTGCGCGCCGCGCGGATGCACGTGAGCGTCGAACTCACCACGCGTCGGCTGCGGCAGGGGACCGAGACCGTCGATCTGGACGAGATCGACGACATCCTGCCGCCGGCGGAGTACGCCGACGGTGACTACGAGCCGAAGAAGTGGGAGACCGCGCGGGTACTCGGGGAGCTGTCGGGTGTGCCGCGCAAGCGTCACGGCATCGGGCTGCGGCTGGTGGGCGGTGGGCTGGTGCAGGCCTGGGCGAAGGACGACGACGGGCTGCGTGCGGCTCTGGAAACGGCGAAGCGGGAGTACCTGTGAGGAAGTCCCTCGGGTGGGCGGAGCTGGGGCTGGCTCTGCTCGCGGTGATCGGAGCTGTGGCGTGCTGGAATGCGGGCGTGCGCACCACCGAGTTTCCCGCGGTTGCCGACGTGTCCCCGGCATATTCGGGGACGTTCTACTCGGGGTCCTGGATCGCGCTGGCCGCTCTGGTCGTCACGGTGGCCGCACTGTTGATGGTCGACGGCGTCCGTCGGGTCCTCTCGGGACGTGCACCCCATACCGGGTAGGGGTATGGTGGGCGTTATGAGCAGCTACAGCGCCGAGCAGGACGATCTGCTGAAGCGATTGCGCCGAATCGAGGGCCAAGTGGCCGGCATTTCGCGAATGGTCGCAGACGACCGCTATTGCATCGATGTCCTCACCCAGGTGTCTGCGGTGACCAAGGCGCTGCAGTCGGTCTCGTTGAAGCTGCTCGACGCCCACCTCGCAGGATGCGTCGTGGAGGCCGCGAAACACGGCGGACCCGAGGCGGACGCGAAAGTGAAAGAGGCCTCGGAGGCCATCGCGCGCCTGGTTCGTTCCTGACGGAAGAGGGGAAATTCAGATGCAGACGACATATTCGGTCGAGGGCATGACGTGCGGGCATTGCGCCGCGTCGGTGAGAGAAGAAGTATCGGAGATCGCAGGAGTCACCGGCGTCGACGTCGATGTGGATTCCGGGGCAGTCGTGGTGAGCAGCGATTCGGCGCTCGATGACGCGACGGTGGACGCAGCGGTCGTCGAAGCCGGGTATCGACTGGTGTCCTGACTCGACTGCGATCCGTCGGTGGTTCGGAAGTCGCAAAAACGGTGATACCGGAGAAATGGGACTTACCGAACATCGTCAGGAGAGCTCGTGAAGAAACCGGTCACCGGCGCAGCGGTCATCGCCATGAGTGTGGCCTTGCTAGCGGCCTGCTCGACGGACACCACCGAACAGGGCAGTAGTGCAGGGCCGACCGAGTCGTCCGCGACCTCGTCGTCGCAGGGCTCCGATTCCGACTCTGCTCCCTCCCCGGCCGCGCCTGCCGGGCCGCTGCCGAACCTGTCGGTCACCACCGTGCTCGACGGCCTCGACAAGCCTTGGGACGTGGTGGTTGCTCCCGATGGCACGGTGCTGACCGGAGAGCGCTCCGGTCGGTTCGTCATCCGCGATTCCGCAGGAGTCCAGCGTGAACTGAACGCGGACCTCGGTGATCTCTACGCCGCCGGTGAGACCGGGCTCATGGGTATCGCACTGGCGGTGGATTTCGAGTCCTCTCGAACCGTGTTCACCTGCCAGGGGCGCGAGGGTAGCGGCGAGAACGGCATTGCCGTCGTGTCGTGGACCGTCGATCCGCAGTGGACTGCCCTGACGAGAACCGGCACTGTCGTCGACGACATTCCGGTCGCCGACGGCGGGCGGCACGGAGGCTGCCGAATCTTGGCCCACCCCGACGGCACTCTGTACATCGGCACCGGCGACAACGCGAACCCGACTTTTCCTCAGGATCGGAACTCGCTGGGCGGCAAGGTGTTACACGTCAACGCCGATGGCACCGCCGCAGCCGACGCGCCGGATCGCATCTTCACTCTCGGTCACCGCAATGTGCAGGGACTGGCGATCCGTCCCGGCACCGATCAGATCTTCGAGGTCGAGCAGGGGACGAGCCGGGACGACGAGCTGAACCTGTTGGTGCCGGGCGGAAACTACGGCTACAGCCCCGATCGACGCCCGTCGGTCTACGACGAATCGGTCCCCATGACCGATCCCGATCGGGTTCCCGGTGCCCTGCCTGCAGTGTGGAGTTCGGGTGATCCGACCATCGCCACCCCCGACGTCACGTTCACCGACGGTGAGCAGTGGGGCTCCTGGAACGGTGCCGCGGTGATCTCGAGTCAGCAGGGGCAGAAGCTCGTCTTCCTGGCCTTGTCGGAGGACGGAACCGAGTACGTCGCCGAGGCGGAGGCACTGGACGGCACCTACGGCAGGTTGCGTTCGCTCACCCCCTTCGGAAGCGACGGCGGCTTCCTGCTCACCACCGACAACGGATCCGACGATCAGGTACTGCTCGTCACGCCCGAGGTCGACTGAACCACGGGCAACGAATTGCGTCGTGAGTCGGCGAGCATCCCCTCGACTGTGTTTAAAATCATGTGATATCGGTCATATCGGACCGGTCGCGGATCGTCGTCAGGAGTGTGGATGAACAAGCTGGTGTCCAGTTCCGGAGTACTCGCCGCCAGCGTCTTCCTGACGCTCGCGGCT
>NZ_LVCU01000058.1:0-32472 GCF_001647185.1 Rhodococcus sp. EPR-147 | reverse complement strand
GGTGGTCGCGCCCGACGGAACGGTGCTGACCGGGGAGCGCTCCGGCCGGTTCGTGATCCGCGCCGTCGACGGGACCATCCGCGAGCTCGCCGCCGATCTCGACGACCTCTACGCGTCCGGCGAGACGGGCCTCATGGGCATCGCCCTCGCGACGGATTTCGCCGCGTCCAGAACCATCTACACCTGCCAGGGCGTACAGAGCTCCGCAGGCGGAACCGGTAGCGCCGGAACAGGAAGTGCCGGCGGCGGCAGCGACAACCACATCGCCGTCCTGTCGTGGACCGTCGATCCGGAGTGGACCGCACTGACGCGCACCGGCACCCTCGTCGACGACATTCCCGTCGCCGACGGCGGTCGCCACGGCGGCTGCAGAATTCTGGCCCACCCCGACGGCACCCTGTACGTCGGCACCGGAGACACGGCGTCGCCGACGGTTCCGCAGGATCGGAACTCGTTGGGCGGCAAGGTTCTACATATCAATGCCGACGGTTCACCGGCCGCGGGATCACCGGATCGCATCTTCACTCTGGGGCATCGAAACGTGCAGGGCTTGGCGATTCGTCCCGGCACGGATCAGATCTACGAGGTGGAGCAGGGCACCTCCCGAGACGACGAGCTGAACCTGCTGGTGCCCGGCGGCAACTACGGATACCGCCCCGATCGACTTCCGTTCATCTACGACGAGTCGGTACCGATGACCGATCCCACCCGCGTGCCCGGAGCACTAGCCGCGGTGTGGAGCTCGGGTAGCCCCGCCATCGCCACGCCCGGGCTGACCTTCGCGGACGGCGCGAGTTGGGGTTCCTGGAACGGGGCCGCAGTGATATCGAGTCAGCAGGAAGAGAAGCTCGTGTTTCTCAAGCTGTCCGAGGACGGCACAGAATTCGTCGACGAGGCTGACGCCCTGGTGGGTACCTACGGACGACTGCGCTCACTCACCAGCTTCGGCGGCGCCGGCGCATTCCTGCTGACCACCGACAACGGATCGGACGACAAAGTTCTGCTCGTCACCCCCGCTGCCGACTGATGTGCGGCCCCGAGGTCGTCGAGACGGTCAACCGCAGAATCGGACGTAGGGCACTGTTCGGGTCGTTGGGGGCCGCCGCGTTGACCGTTGCGACGGCCGGAGCGGTGCGCGCCGAACCCGTTGTGGCGTCGGCGATACCAGCGGGCCGACTCGTGGACCTGACCCACACCCTGAGCCCGACGTTCCCGGTGTGGCCGGGCAGCGAACCGTTCTCGATGCGGCCGGTCGCCGCCTACGAGCTGGGCGGGTTCCTGGTGAACAAGCTCTCGTACTGGGAGCACACGGGCACGCACATCGACGCCCCGGCACACCGCGTTCGCGGCGGCGCGACGGCCGACATCCTGCCCCTCGAAGATCTGATCGCTCCGCTGGTCGTACTGGACATCTCGGCCAGGTCCGCATCGGATCCAGAAGCTGTGGTGACGACCGAGGACATCGCGCAGTGGGAGCGCGAACACGGTCGAATACCCGATCGCGCATTGGTGGCGATGCACAGCCGATGGCAGAACAGGCTTGCCGAGCGTGCTGCCCCCGGCTTCGGCGCAGACGCGGCTCGGATGCTGGTCCGCGAGCGCAACGTCGTCGGGATCGGGGTCGACACGCTCAGCCTCGACCGCATGAACGACCGCGAATACCCGGCTCACACAGCAGTTCTCGGGGCAGGCCGATACGGAGTCGAGGCACTGGCGAATCTGGACGCGGTGCCCCCGGCAGGGGCGACGGTCGTTGTCGGCGCACCGAAGCACGCGGGCGCGACCGGCGGTCCCTGCCGGGTCTTCGCGATAGTTCCCGGCTGACCCGGGTTTCCGGCTGAACCCCGGCTACGCGTCAGTGCGCGTGGCTGGGGTTCGCGGCCGGCTCTTCCTCGGTTCCCGCCCCTGGCTCTCCGAGCATCGCGGCACCGACCAACGCGTCGGGAACCCCGAAGCCGTCGACGAGCAGTTCGGCGTGCGGACGCAGCGTCCGGCACCGCTCGTTGATGGCACGGGTGACGGCCTTGGATCGCTCGGTCGACAGGTAGCGGTGCTCGATGAACCAGGCCTTGTCCGCCTCGATCACCGACAGCGCGTACAGGTCGCAGACCTCGTCGAGCAGTTCCTTGGTGGTGGTGTCCTCGCAGGATTCGATGCCGGCGATGAACGCCTCGAAGATGATCCGATCGATGTGCGCACTCGCGGCATGCAGCACGTGATCCTGCACCGCGTTGAACGCCTCGAAAGGAGTGGTCTCCTTGGACTTGGACTGCAACCGGCGCGCGACGGTCGAGAGCAGGTACTCCTCACGATCTTCGAACATCTTGACCTGGGTGCCGCGGTTGAACAGCGAGCCCTCTTCCTCGTTGTCCTGACGGCGGTCGAGGATGGTCTGCATGATCGCCTGAGCCGCAGTGCGTTTGACGACGCGGTCGCCCACCATGTCGGCGGCGAACTTGACCCATTCGACCGGGCTCATGGACTTGACGTCGTCGGCGTACGCGGTGAGCAGTTCCTTGGCCACCAGCTGCGTCAGCACATGGTTGTCGCCCTCGAACGTGGTGAACACATCGGTGTCGGCCTTGAGTGAGATCAACCGGTTCTCGGCGAGATAGCCTGCGCCGCCACAGGCTTCGCGGGCTTCCTGGATCGCGGCGGTCGCATGCCAGGTGTTCGCGGCCTTGAGGCCTGCTGCCCTGGACTCGAGCTCGCGCTGCTCCTCGGCGTCGGGGTTGTCCGCGGTCTGCAGCTCGTGCATCTTCGACACGAGCTCGTTCTGCGCGAACTGCAGGGCGTAGGACTTGGCGATGAGCGGGAACAGTCGACGCTGATGCACCAGGTAGTCCATGATCAGGACCTCCTGATCGGAATCCGGTGCGGAGAACTGCCTGCGCTGCAACGCGTATCGCGTCGCGATGTCGAGGGCGACGCGGGCCGCCGCAGCGGCGCTGCCACCGACCGTGACGCGACCGCGGATCAACGTACCGAGCATCGTGAAGAACCGTCGAGACTTGTTCTCGATGGGGGAGGAGTACGTACCGTCGTCGGACACATCGGCGTACTTGTTGAGCAGGTTGTCTCGCGGGATGCGGACGTGATCGAACATCAGGCGGCCGTTGTCGACGCCGGGGAGACCGCCCTTGTACTGACAGTCCGAGGTGGTGACACCGGGCAGGTCGTCACCGTTCTCGTCGCGGAGCGGAACGAAGAAGCAGTGCACACCGTGGCTCTCGGGCTCCTCGCCCGGGCCTGCAGTGATGAGCTGAGCGAACACCGCGGCGACGGTGGCGGTCTCGGCGGCACCGCCGATGTAGTCCTTGCGCGAGGACGGCGTCGGCGAGTTGATGACGAACTCGTCCGTCTTCGGGTCGTACGTGGCCGTGGTCTCGAGGGACTGCACGTCGCTGCCGTGTCCGGTCTCCGTCATGGCGAAGCAGCCGAGCAGATCGAGACTGATGATCTTGGGGACGTAGGCCTCGTGGTGGCGTTCGGTGCCGAGATTCTCGATGGCACCGCCGAACAGCCCCCACTGGACGCCGGCCTTGACCATCAGGGAGAGATCGCTCATCGCGAGCATTTCGATCATCGTCACCGCGGCACCGACATCTCCGGTGCCGCCGTGCTCCTTCTTGAAGCCGTTGTCGGCTGCACCGGCAGCGGCGAGCAACTTCATCTGTTCCATTGCCTTGGTGCGGGCGATGACGGTGTTCGGCGTGTAATGCGGACGGAACTCGTCGCGTGCAAGTTGCTGACGCGCCTGGTTCTTCACATCTCGCCAGCGGCCGTCCAGAGTGTTCCGAAGGTGATCCGTTGTGGTTGCCATACTCGACGGTAACCTTTTGCGGCCGCCTGTGAAGGCCGGAAAGTCAGACCGGCCAGACGAATTCTCGGAACACGGCCCGGCAGCTGCGCCAGAAGCCCTTTTTCGCGTACGGACCGTCGTGGAACAACGACGCGCAGTTGTCCTCCATGGCCCGGTTCACCAGGGGACTGAAGTCGGTGAACTCGCCGACCAGGAACTCCTTGAAGCCCTCCGGCCACGCGTGCTGGGCTGGTTCGTGTTGTGCCTCCACGACCGCGAGTGTAATGCAGCGGTAACACCGATGTTACAAATCCCACTCACTTCATCAACGCGAACGCCTGCTGCGCGACGAGGAACGCGTAGCTGGACGGAATCAGATCGATCGCGCCGTCAGCCCGGAACTGCTCGGTCACGATCCAGTCCTGGCCGGCCGCGTCCGTGGCGAGGAATGCGCCGGCCAGATCACCGGGAGCGCTGCCGCCCTTGAAGCCCGAGTACGGCCACAGCGCCGCGTCGAGCTGCACGCCCGGGGTGATCGCGAGAATGCGGCGGTTCTCCTCGGCTCCCGGGCCGTTGGCCAGATACCCCATGGCAGCGCAGACGTCCTGCGCATTGGCGAACCATTCGACACCGTCCGCCGACGCCGGATTGTCGAGGAAGTTCTCGAAGTCGATTTCGAGCGGCCTCGCGTCCGCCCGTTCGAGCAGCTCTGCCCGGGTGGCGGGGTCGGCCCCGGACCACTCTTCCCGCATGTCGGGATCGCCGAATCCGATGACGAAGAACTGCCGGGTGTCCATCATCGGCGTCATGACGGACGGGTCGTGATGACCCATGACGCCGAGTTGGCGTTCGACCCGGTCGCGGCCGAGGCGTTGCATCAGCAGGTCGGTTGCGGTGTTGTCGGACAACGAGATCATCTTCTCGGCCGCCTCCCGAACCGACACCTTCGTGCCGTCGGGCAGATTCTGCAGTTCACCCGACGGCGCACTCTTGGTGGCATCACGAACGGTGAGCTGGTCTTCCCAGCGGATGTTGCCTGCGTCGATCTCGTCGGTGAGCGCGCCGAGAACGTACAGCTTGAACACCGATCCGAGGGGAAGCACCGAGTCCGCGTTGACGGAGTAGATCGATTCGCAGTCGCCGCCGTTGAGTCGAGACGCGCTGTAGGCATAGTTCGGGGCGACCTTCGACAGTGCCGCGTCGAGATCGTCGAACGACGAGATCGTGGGGGTGTCCGGCCGGGCCAGGAAGCCGTCGAGCTTGCCGTCGGTGCCGATCGACGTCGTGATCGTGGCCGGGATGCCCGCGGTGGTGAAGTGCAGGACACCGGAGTTGGGACCGGCCTCGAAGCTCGTGGCCACGTTCGGTGCGCCTGCCCGCAACTGTTCGAGTGGGGTGGCGAGCCCACCCAGCGGTGCGACGGCCTCGGCCAGCTCGGGGCCGGTGACTGCCTCGACCTCGGCGGGGTCGGGTGCGTTCTCGGCGTTGATCCACCGCAGGATGCGTTCGTTGACTGCGCCCACGGGAGTGGAGGTGTCGACGGCGAAGTCCGGAGCGGTCGTGGTGGGCACGGGCGCAGCGGACGTGCCCCCGCAGGCGGAGAGCGCCAGAGTGGCGGCAACGACCACTCCCACGAGTCTCGTCACGGTACGCGTCGTCATGCTGCGATGCTAATGGATTCGGACATTTCGCCACCCGTCCAGTCTCGGTACGGCCGGACGGGCGCTGTGGCAATGTGCTCTGGCGTGCTGACTTCCGAAGACGTCCGTCGAATCGACTCCGACCATCTCTGGCACCCCTACAGCCGGTTCCCGGCGGATGCGACGCCGCTGCTGGTCGACAGCGCGTCGGGAGTGCGACTGACGTTGGCCGACGGCAGGCAACTCGTCGACGGCATGAGCTCGTGGTGGGCGGCGGTGCACGGCTACCGGCATTCGGTGCTCGACGCCGCCGCGCACGATCAGCTGGGTCGAATGAGCCACGTCATGTTCGGCGGACTGACACATGCTCCGGCGGCCAGGTTGGCCGAGCTGCTGGTCGACATCACCCCCGCGGGGCTCGAGAAGGTGTTCCTCGCAGATTCCGGATCGGTCTCGGTGGAGGTCGCGGTGAAGATGGCGCTGCAGTACTGGCGCGGACGCGGCGAGAACGGACGCACTCGGCTGTTGACCTGGCGCGGCGGATACCACGGAGACACGTTCGCGCCGATGAGCGTGTGCGACCCGGACGGCGGCATGCACACGCTGTGGACCGATGTGCTCGCGAAGCAGGTGTTCGCTCCGGCTCCGCCCGCGGAGTTCGACGCCGGCTACGTCGCCGAATTCGAGCGGGTACTCGCCGAGCACGCGCACGAACTGGCGGCGATCATCGTCGAGCCGATCGTGCAGGGCGCAGGCGGAATGCGGTTCCACGACTCGCGCTATGTGCTGGAACTGCGCCGATTGGCCGACGAGTACGGCGTACTGCTGATCTTCGACGAGATCGCGACCGGATTCGGTCGAACCGGGGAGTTGTTCGCTGCCGACCACGCGGGTGTCGCACCGGACATCATGTGCGTCGGCAAGGCACTGACCGGTGGATATCTGACCTTGGCGGCGACGTTGTGCACCACCGAAGTGGCCGAAACCGTCTCGGGCGGCGAGGCCGGGGGTCTGATGCACGGGCCGACGTTCATGGGTAATCCACTGGCGTGTGCGATCGCGGTGGCGTCGGTGGAACTGTTGCTCTCGCGCGACTGGCGCGCCGAGGTCGCACGTCTGGCGTCGGGGTTGGCCGACGGCCTCGCGCCGGCCCGGTCCTTGCCGGGAGTCGCCGATGTTCGCGTTCTCGGCGGCATCGGCGTCGTCGAGATGCGCAGTCCGGTGGACATGGTTCGAGCCACGGCAGCGGCCGTCGACGCGGGTGTGTGGCTGCGGCCGTTCGGCCGTTTGGTCTACGCGATGCCGCCGTACATCTGCACCGAGGAGGACGTGACGGCCATTGCAGGCGCGATGCTGGCGGTGGCCCGAAGCCATAATTGAACAGTGTTCAAGTATGGTGCTGCCATGACCGCTCTGGAGTGGCTCGACGCCACCGCGCACGCCCGACGCGAGGCCGGCCTCGAGCGCGTCGTGCTCCCCCGCACGGCCGAGGAGGCGATCCTCGACCTGGCTTCGAACGACTACCTCGGCCTGTCCAGGCATCCGGCCGTCATCGACGGAGCCTGCGCTGCCGTGCGCCGGTGGGGCGGCGGATCCACCGGATCGCGGCTGTTCACCGGCACGACGACGGCGCACGAGCGACTCGAGGAGAACCTCGCCGATTTTTTCGGAGCCGAGGCGGGACTGGTGTTCTCCTCCGGCTACACCGCCAACCTCGGGATCGTGACGGCACTGGCGGGCCGCGACGCGTTGGTGATCTCCGACGCCGCGTCGCACGCCTCGCTCATCGATGCCTGTCGCCTGTCTCGGGCCCGAGTGGCCGTCGCTCGGCACTGCGATACCGGCCATGTCGACGAGCTGTTGCGGGAGCGTCCCGAACAGCGGGCCCTGGTGGTGACCGACTCGGTGTTCAGTGCCGACGGCGATCTCGCGCCACTGGCCGAGCTGTATGCGGTGTGTCGGAGGCGAAACGCGGTGCTCGTCGTCGACGAAGCGCACGGGTTGGGCGTACGCGGGGACGGCGGCCGAGGAGCCGTCCACGAAGCAGGCCTCGCCGGCGCACCCGACCTGGTGATCACCGCAACGCTGTCCAAGGCCCTCGGATCGCAGGGCGGGGTGGTTCTCGGGCCGGCAGCGGTGCGCACTCAGGTGCTGCACACTGCGCGCACGTTCGTGTTCGACACCGGCCTCGCGCCTGCCTCCGTGGGCGCGGCAGCGGCCGCGTTGACCGTCCTGCGCGGCGAACCCGAACGGGTGCACTCGATCGGTGTGCGAGCAACGCAACTGGCCGCCGCAGCGGGCGTCGAAGCGACGAAGTCGGCGGTGGTCCCGGTGGTTCTGGGCGACGCGCAACGTGCGGTGCAGGCGGCTGCGGACTGCCTCGAGCTCGGCGTCCGCGTCGGATGCTTCCGGCCACCGTCGGTTCCGGCCGACGGGTCTCGACTCCGACTGACCGCGCGCGCCGATCTCACCGACGCCGATGTCGACCGTGCCGCGTCGGTCCTCGCGGCTGTGTTGAATGCGGCGGTATCGAATGCGGCGGTGTTGTGGTGACGGTTCTGCTCGTGACCGGAACGTCGACCGGCGTCGGCAAGACCGTGGTGACCGCGGGTATCGCGGGTGCCGCGCGCGCAGGCGGATGGACGGTGGCGGTGTGCAAACCGGCGCAGACCGGCGTCGGAGGTGACTACCCGGACGAAGCCGATATCGATGTGGTGCACCGGCTTTCGGGAATTCGGGGAGTGGAGCTGGCGCGATACCCCGAGCCACTGGCTCCGGACGTTGCGGCGCGCCGATCGGGTCGGCCGATGCTCGAACTCGACGCTGTGGTCGACACCGTGCGCACGCTGGACGCGGCCCACGACCTCGTGCTTGTCGAAGGTGCGGGTGGAGTGGCGGTGCGTCTGGGCGCAGGAGGATTCACCGTGCTCGACATCGCCGGGGCCGTGTCTGCGCCGATCGTCGTCGTGGCCGGTGCAGAGCTGGGAACGCTCAACCACAGCGCGCTGACCACTGCCGCGGCGCGGGCGGTCGGGGTCGACTGCGCAGGGCTGGTGATCGGATCGTGGCCCGCCGAGCCGAGCCTTGCCGCGCGGGTCAACCGCGACGAGCTGCCCCTCGTGACGGGGGTCGGGCTGATCGCGCGCATCCCGGAAGGAGCCGGCCGACTCGCATCGCGGGCCTTCGAAGCCCTGGCCGTGGGTGCCTTCGGCGAGTTTACCGAGTCGTTACTCGGGTACCCGCCGTAGAGAATCTGCCGTCTCGGCATTCGAAAACAGACGGGAAACAGACACCATGAACACCACCGTATGGATCATCGTTGCAGTAGTAGTCGTTCTCTTGGTCATTGCCATCGCCGTGGTCGTTGCCCGCAAGAGCAAGGAACGTAAGAGATTGGAAGCGAACGAGATTCGCGAAAAGGCTGCCGATCAATCCTCTGTCGTCGAGGAGCGTGAACTGATGGCGCGCGAAAGCGAAGCCAAGGCACGCCGCGCGCAGGCAGAGGCCGACGTCAAAGCAGCCGAGGCGGAGAAGCTCGCACAGCAGGCGCAGTCTCACCAAGGAGTTGCGGCGTCGTCACGCGACGAGATGGAATCGCAGTTCGAGCGTGCGAATCGAATCGACCCGGACGTGAAGAACGGCAAGAACATGACAGGCGATCGGAACGTCACAGGTGACCGGAACATCGCCCATGACCGCACTGTGGCAGATGACCGCACTGTGGCACATGACCGGACCGTGGCGGATGACCGGACTGTAGCGCATGACCGGACCGTGGCAGACGACCGGAACATTGTCGGTGACAGGAACGTCGTCGGTGACCCGAATGTGGCGGACGACCGGAACATCGCCGGCGATCGGAACGTGATGGGCGATCCGGATGTGCCCCCGACGGCACCCCGGCACGAGCGGAACTAGTCGGTCGAGTTGTGCGGTAGTTCGAGCTCGACGACATCGTGCTCGCCCAGGTTCGGACGCTCGTTGGTGATCTTCGCCTTGGCGTAGGCCAGCAGGTTCGACACCTTCGAGCCGGGCGTGGACCAGTACTCGGCTCCCTCGGCGGCCACGTGGATCAGAGCGACCTCGCGCGAATCGGGGTTCTTCTCGAACCATGCGGCCGCCCGGGTGTTCCACAGCTCCTCGGCCTTGGTGGTGTTCTCGACCACCGCGGCCGTACCGGACAGCGACACCCAGCCTTCACCGGACTGGAACGAGACGTTGACCGTCGGGTTCGCCGCGATGTCGCCCACCTTCCGGGAATCGGTGGCGGCGAAGAACCACAGGTCGCCGTCGAACTCCGCTTCCTGAAGCGCCATCGGGCGCGAGATGAGGTGGCCGTCCCGGCCGACGGTGGTGAACATGCAGAGCCCGGCTTCGGACATCAATTGAGCGACTTTCGTGACGCCGTCCCCGGGGTTGTCGGCGCTTGTTCTCTCGGTGTTCGTCATCGAAACCAACTACCCGGTGTGTAGCTCGCTCAACCGTTAAGGTGACAAAACGGACACGAGTACCGGGAGGCTGCGCATGGGAAAGAACCTCGACAAGAACAATCGGCCGGACCTGCGCGTGAGCAACGACGAACGTGAGGCCGTCGTGACCACCCTCGGTCTGGCGATGAGCGAGGGCCGCTTGACGTTGGTCGAGTACGAACAAAGGCTCGACGCGGTGTGGGCGTCGACGACTCGCGGTGATCTGGACGAGGTCGTGCGCGACTTGCCGGCCCCCGAGAAATCGACGGCAACGGATGTCGCTCGTACGACGAGCGAGTGGCGGGAGTATCTGGACGAGTGGCGCTGGTGGCTCGGTGGTGCCGTCGTCATGAACGGAATCTGGGCCGTTCAATGGATCTCCGACGGCGAACCGACCTCCTACTGGCCCCTGTGGCCCCTCGGTATCTGGGGCATCATCCTGGTCGCGATGGTGTTCATGCCCGAGGAGAAGAAAACCGACGACTGAGGCCGGCGTCGACCGCATTATTACGCCCTGTAGTTGGTGATTTCGCCGAACCTGGGACACTGGAAGACGTGACTGTTTCTCCCGGCGACGACGCCCCCGTATCGGCCCAACTCTTCGCCCGCGCGAGCGAGGTCATTCCCGGCGGCGTCAACTCGCCGGTACGCGCCTTCGCGTCGGTCGGCGGAACGCCCCGCTTCATCACGCAGGCCAGCGGATACACGATGACCGACGCCGACGGAAAGTCGTACGTCGACCTCATTTCGTCCTGGGGTCCGATGATCCACGGACACGCCCACCCGGCCATCGTCGAGGCCGTCCAGAAGGCGGCCGCAACAGGCCTGTCTTTCGGTGCACCCACCGAGCGCGAAATCGAACTCGCCGAGGAAATCGTGCGTCGCGTCGGCCCCGTCGACCAGGTTCGCCTTGTAAATTCGGGCACAGAGGCCACCATGTCCGCCGTGCGCCTGGCCCGTGGATTCACCGGCCGAACCAAGATCCTGAAATTCTCCGGCTGCTACCACGGCCACGTCGATGCCCTCCTGGCCGACGCCGGCTCGGGACTGGCCACCTTCGGGCTGCCGACCTCCCCGGGAGTCACCGGCGCACAGGCGTCGGACACCATCGTCGTTCCCTACAACGACCTCGCCGCCGTCACCGCGGCCTTCGAGGCCAACCCCGGCCAGATCGCGTGCATCATCACCGAGGCAGCTGCAGGCAACATGGGAGCAATTCCGCCGGTCACCGGCTTCAACGAGGGACTGCGCCACCTCGCGACCGAGCACGGCGCGCTGCTGATCATGGACGAGGTGATGACGGGATTCCGCGTCAGTGCCTCCGGTTGGTACGGCATCGACGGTGTTGCCGGTGACCTCTACACCTTCGGCAAAGTCATGTCCGGCGGATTGCCTGCCGCCGCATTCGGCGGTCGAGCAGACGTGATGGCCTACCTCGCGCCCGCCGGACCGGTGTACCAGGCAGGGACGCTCAGCGGTAACCCCGTCGCCGTCGCGGCCGGTCTGACGAGTCTGCAACTGGCCGACTCGGCCGTCTACGAGAAGCTGCAGACCAACTCGCAGCGACTCGGAACACTGCTCGGCGACGCTCTCACCGCCGAAGGCGTCACCCATCACGTCCAGTTCGCGGGCACTATGGTGAGTGTGTTCTTCGCCGATGGACCCGTCACCGATTACGCGCAGGCCAAGGCCGCGCAGACGTGGCGATACCCGGCGTTCTTCCACGCCTTCCTCTCCCGCGGTGTGTACCCGCCGCCGAGCGCCTTCGAGGCCTGGTTCGTCTCGGCTGCCCTCGACGATCGAGCCTTCGAGATCATCGCCGACGCAGCCCCCGCCGCCGCGAAAGCAGCGGCCGCCGCCACCGCTCCTCAGTGACGTCTGCACCGAACTGATTGCCCACCCGACTAGCGAGAAACAGGACCCCGACGTGACCGAGGCCCCCGCAACACATCCGCACTCGACGACGCGCACCATCGTGCACGTCCTCCGGCACGGCGAGGTGCACAACCCCAAGGGCATCCTCTACGGGCGGTTGCCGGGCTTCAAGCTGTCGGTGACGGGCCAGGCTCAGGCCAGGTCGGTCGCGGACGCGCTCGCCGGCCACGACATCACCCACGTCGTGGCATCGCCGTTGCTGCGCGCGCAGGAAACCGCCGGACCCATTGCCGCAGCGCACGGCCTGACCATCGCCGAGGACGAGAACCTCATCGAAGCAGGCAACGAGTTCGAGGGACTGCGCGTGGCCGTGGGCGACGGTGCACTGCGTAGGCCCCGGCACTGGTGGAAGCTGCGCGACCCGTTCACCCCGTCCTGGGGCGAGCCGTACCTGCAGATCGCACACCGCATGCTCGCCGCAGTCAATGCGGCGCGCGTCGAAGCCGTAGGGCACGAAGCCGTCTGCGTCAGCCACCAACTCCCGGTGTGGACACTGCGCCGCTTCCTGCAGGGCGATCGGCTCTGGCACGACCCGCGCAACCGTCAGTGCGGGCTCGCGTCGCTCACCTCGTTGGTCTACGAGGGGGACCAGCTGGTCGACCTCGTCTACTCCGAGCCCGCGGGGGCATCCGACCCAAGGATTTCCGGTGCGTAGGTTTCTGCTGGGTGTGGCCGCAGCGGCCCTCGTCGCGGGATGCTCCACCGGCACCGACGCGGTGGCGCAGGGCGGAACCTTCCAGTTCGTCTCACCGGGCGGACAGACCGACATCTTCTACGAGCCCGACGAGCGCGGCACCATCGGCGAGTTGTCCGGGCCCGACCTGATGACCGAGGGCAAGACGACCTCCCTGTCGGACTACGACGGTGACGTCGTCGTCCTCAACGTCTGGGGCCAGTGGTGCGGACCGTGCCGCGGTGAAGCCGACGACCTCGAAGACGTCTACGAGGCCACCAAGCCCTTGGGCGTCGAATTCCTCGGGATCAACGTGCGCGACGAGTCGCAGACCGCCGCGCAGGACTTCGTCGTCAGCAACAACGTCAGCTACGCCTCGATCTACGATCCGCCCATGCGCACTCTGACCGCGCTCGGCGGCGTCCCCACCTCCGTCATCCCGACGACCGTCGTGCTCGACCGGCAGCATCGCGTCGCGGCAGTGTTCCTGCGCGAACTGCTCGCCGATGACCTACGGCCCGTCGTCGAACGCGTCGCAGCCGAGGAGCCAGTGCAGCCGTGACCGAGACGATGTACCTCGCCGGGATAGGCGCGAGTTTCCAGGAAGCTGCGGCCTCCGGGCCGCTCGTCCTGGCCCTCGGAGCCTGCGTCCTGGCTGGGCTCGTCTCGTTCGCGTCGCCGTGCGTGGTACCCCTGGTGCCCGGATACCTCTCGTACCTCGCCGGAGTCGTCGGAGCCGACGCCCCTGCCGTCAGCGCCGACGAGGCAGCCGTGAAGACGAAGGTGCGCAGCGGGCGGTTGCGCGTGGCCGGAGCGGCGGGTCTGTTCGTCCTCGGATTCACGGTGGTGTTCGTTCTCGCCACCGCATCGGTGTTCGGAGCGATCTCCGTCCTGGCGATCAACCGCGAACTGCTCATGCGGATCGGCGGCGTCGTCACCATCGCCATGGGCCTGGTGTTCGTCGGACTGATTCCCGCGCTGCAGCGCGACGTGCGCTTCGAGCCGAAGCAGATCGGCTCACTGGCCGGAGCGCCGCTGCTCGGGGGCGTGTTCGCGCTCGGATGGACCCCGTGCCTGGGGCCGACGCTCGCGGGCGTCATCTCACTCGCCGCAGGGACAGACGGCACGACGGCAGCGCGGGGCGTCGTTCTGATCGTGGCGTACTGCCTCGGTCTCGGCTTACCGTTCGTGATCCTCGCGTTCGGTTCGGTCAGCGCGCTGCGTGGCGTCGGCTGGCTACGTACACATGCACGACAGATACAGGTGTTCGGCGGAATCATGTTGATAGCGGTAGGAATTGCACTGGTCACCGGTGCCTGGGATCAATTCGTCGGCTGGGTGCGCGACGCCTTCGTCTCCGATGTGGTGTTGCCGATATGACCACCGACATCGAAGAGCGCACCGAGGCATCGCCGCCGCGCAAGCAATCCGCGCTGGGCAGGGGAGCGGCGCTGGTCCGCAACACCTGGCGCGGCCTGACCAGCATGCGAACCGCGCTGGTGCTGCTGTTCCTGCTGGCCTTCGCCGCGGTACCCGGTGCCCTGGTGCCGCAGCGCAGCCTCAACGCCGGCAAAGTCGACGAGTACATCGCCGACCGCCCGACCCTCGGCCCGATCATGGACAAGCTCGAACTGTTCGACGTGTTCGGCAGCTTCTGGTTCACGGCGATCTACGCGCTGCTGTTCATCTCGCTGATCGGCTGCATCCTGCCGCGCTGCATCGAGCACGCGAAGCAATTGCGCACCAAACCCGTTCGTGCGCCCCGCAACCTCTCCCGACTGCCGCACCACAGCCGCTACGACGTGGACGGAACGCCGGAGGAGATCGCAGCGCAGGTACGCACCCAGTTGCGCGGTTGGCGCGTCGCCCAACGAACCGAGGACGGCGGAGCCGTGACGCTGTCGGCGGAGAAGGGCTACGTCCGTGAACTCGGAAACCTCGTCTTCCACTTGTCTCTCGTCGGACTGCTCGCCGCGATCGCCATGGGCAAGCTGCTCGGGTACGAGGGCAACCGCATCGTCATCGCCGACGACGGCCCAGGCTTCTGCACCTCGACCCCGGCCAACTACGACTCGTTCCGCGCAGGCAACCTCGTCGACGGCACCGACCTCGAACCACTGTGCGTGCGCGTCAAGGACTTCAGAGCCGACTACCTCGACACCGGCCAGGCCGAGATGTTCACCTCCAACATCGAATACCAGGCAGGCCAGGACCTCACGAACAACGTCTGGCGCGACGACCAACTGCAGGTCAACCACCCGTTGCGCGTCGCAGGAGACCGCGTCTACCTCCAGGGCCACGGCTACGCACCCACCTTCACCGTGACATTCCCGAACGGCGAAACCCGCACCGACACCATCCAATGGCAACCGACGGACGCCACGACCTTCCTCTCCAGCGGAGTGCTCCGTGTCGACCCGCCCGGCGGCTTGTATACCGATCCCCTGGACCGGCGAAAGAACCAGATCGCCATCGAAGGACTGTTCGCGCCGACGGCGTCGTTCCACGGCAGCCTGCTGTCGTCGAGCTTTCCCGCCATGAACGACCCCGCCGTCGCCATCGACATCTACAAGGGCGACACCGGCCTCGACACCGGACTGCCGCAGTCGATCTTCTCGCTCGATCAGGAAATGATCGCCCAGGGCAGGCTCGTGAAGCAGGACCGCGTCAACCTGATGCCAGGAGAATCGGCGACGCTGAGCGACGGAACGGTCGTCACCTTCGACGGAGCGAAAGAATTCGTCAACCTTCAGGTCTCACACGACCCGGCCCAGACCTGGGTGCTCGTCTTCGCACTCACGATGATGGGCGGACTGCTCGTCTCACTGGTGATCAAGCGTCGCAGAATCTGGGTCCGACTCACCGCCGACGCCCAAGCACGACGTACTGTAGTAGACCTCGGCGGACTTGCACGCACCGATCAGGCGGGGTGGGGCGAAGAGTTCGACCGCCTGTGCACCCGCCTGCTCGGCGACACCTCGAAACAGGAGAACTGACCGATGCCGATCAACGAGACCCTCTCGCAGTACAGCGACTGGTCCTTCGAATCAGCGTTCACCATCTACGTGCTCGCATTCGTACTGCTCATCGCCCAGTACGCCTCCGCCAAGGCCACGGCCGCTCAGGCGAAGGAACTCGTCGGTGCCGGCGCGCCGGTGGCCCAGTCGCGACCGGGACTGGTTGTCGAAGCCCCGAAACGACCGCTGTCCGAGCGACTCGCAGGCATGGGCTTCGCCCTGCTCGCCCCGGCGCTCGCGCTGCACATCGCCTCGGTGGTGCTCCGCGGGTTCGCCACCCACCGCTTCCCGCTCGGCAACATGTACGAGTTCGTCACCATGGCCACCGCAGCCGCCGCCCTCACCTCCGTGATCGTGCTGCGCAAGAAGTCCATGCGCCCGATGCTCGTATTCGTCCTCGCACCGATCATCGTGCTGATGTTCTTCGCCGCCACCAAGCTCTACGCCGACGCCGCACCCGTCGTCCCCGCGCTGCGCTCCTACTGGCTGCCCATCCACGTCACCATCGTCAGCGTCGGCAGCGGCATCCTCCTGGTCTCCGGCGTCGCCTCCCTGCTGTTCCTGCTGCGCATCAAGCAGCCCATCGGCCAGGAAAGCGTTGGGTTCTGGGGCAAATTCGCATCCAAGCTGCCCGACGCCCAGGCCCTCGACCGACTCGCCTACAAGACGACCATCGTCGCTTTCCCGCTCTTCGGAGCCGGCGTCATCCTCGGTGCAATCTGGGCCGAAGCCGCATGGGGCCGCTTCTGGGGCTGGGACCCCAAAGAGACGATGTCGTTCATCACCTGGATCATCTACGCCGCCTACCTGCACGCCCGCGCCACCTCCGGATGGCGCAACACCCGCGCCGCCTGGATCAACATCGCCGGATTCACCGCCATGCTCTTCAACCTCTTCATCATCAACATGGTGGTCTCGGGACTGCACAGCTACGCAGGACTGAACTAGTCCTCGCCCGCTGGCAGCCTCCGCGCGGGACTGTCAGCTGGTAGCGTCCGATCCGGCTCGATGGGGGACACATCCGAGCTCGGATCTTCGATGTGGGACGCGAACTGGGGGGAATCGGTCATGGCCGATCGGCACGAGAACAACTGGCAACCCGTCCGGCCATTGGACGACGACGTGCCCGAAGAAGACGTAGCTCGCCCCACGGAATCCGAGCCGGTCGTTGGCGTAGGGGCGGCGGAGGCCACACCCGCACCGCCGCGGGAGCCCTTCAGATCGACCCCCATCACGATGCCGCCCGAAAGCATCGACAATCAGCCCGTGCCGCAGCCCGAGGCCGCCCACACATCGCCGCCGCTTCCCGGGTCGCGGGACGGTGAAGCCCACGGTGACGCAGGTGGTGAGGCGGCGTCGGTCGCGGTGCCACCTGCCGGGGTCGACAAGACCGTCGTCGCACCACCGAGGCCCGTGGAACCGCCGACGACGGCTGTGGCACCGACCGTGAAACCGACTCCTACACATGCGCCGCCCGTCGCATCAGGGCCGCCACCGTCCCAGAATCCGGTGCCGCAGAATCCGGTGCTGCAGAATCCGATGCCGCAGAACCAAGGTGGGCCACAGAACTATTGGGCCCCGCAGAATCAAGCCGGGCCGCAGAACTATTGGGCACCGCAGAACCAGGGCGGTCCGCATGGGCAATGGCCGTCGGAGGGTCACTGGAATCCCCAGAATCAGTGGAACGGTCAGAATCAATGGGGGCCTCAGCCCGGCCAGTGGCCTGGGCCGCAGCATCAGAATCAGCTGTATCGGAATCAGCCTCAGCAGGTTCGGCAAGGCCCGGGCGACGCGTTGGTTGCCGCCCCGGGAGCGGTACCGACCATGGGCCCGAGTCGGTCGGATCAGCAGTCGGTGTCCTCGCTCGATCTCGGCAGTTCGTTGCTCGTCCGATCAGGGAATGCGCCGCCGGTGGCAGGGTGGCGTCGGGCGCTGTATCTGATGTCGCGTGGTCGTCTGAATGCGGGCAACAGTGCTGCCCAGCAGCGACGCCTGGTTCTGACCGCGGAGGTGGATCGCCCTCTTGTCGGGTGCCATCGCGTCGCGGTGCTGTCGCTGAAAGGGGGCGTGGGCAAGACCACGACGACGGCCACACTCGGCTCGACGTTCGCCGAGATCCGGGGTGATCGGGTGATCGCCATCGACGCGAACCCCGATCGGGGAACGCTGGGGCAGAAGGTGCCGGCCGAGACGACCGCCACCGTCCGTAATCTGTTGCGCGACATCGAGTCTCTGGACCGTTACAGCGACGTCAGGGCTTACACGTCGCAGAACGTGCATCGACTGGAGGTGTTGGCGTCCGATTCGGATCCGGCGGCTTCGGAGGCATTCAGCGGTGAGGATTACGATCGCGCCGTGTCGCTGTTGGAGAAGTTCTACAGCATCGTCATCACGGACTGCGGCACCGGTCTGATGCACTCGGCCATGGAAAGCATTCTCGAGGGAGCCGACACGCTGGTGGTGGTCAGTTCGGGCTCGGTGGACGGCGTGCGGAGCGCGTCGGCGACATTGGATTGGCTCGATGCGCACGGCTACCGCGAGCTGGTCGCCACATCGGTCGCCGTGGTCAACGGCGTTCGGCCGAGAGCTGGAAAAGTGGACCTGCACAAAGTTGTCGAGCATTTCGAGCAGCGGTGCGCTCGAGTGAGAACGATTCCGTTCGACCCGCATCTCGAGGAGGGGGCGGAAATCGAACTGGATCGTCTCCGTGGGCGCACACGGAAGGCACTGTTGGAAGTCGCGGCGGCGGTAGCGGCAGGTTTCCCCGACGCGCCCACCGCTGCCCACCGCAACTGAGAACTACCGAACCCTATTCACTGGGTTCGGTGCCTGCCTCGGTCCCGTCTTTCCCTCCGCGGCGAGCTTCACGGTTGATTCGCCACAGAAAATCGGGATCGTCATCGGGTCCGACAGTGCGGGTGGGTGGAGCCTGTGTGCTGGGTCCGAATGCCTTCCAGAACAGCACGATGACTGCCACCAAGCCGATCAACGCCAATAGATAGATCACGACGCACCTCCTACTACGAGGGTAGCCGCGATGCAACACCCTCCGCACCCGTCGAGCGTCGAAGATTCCTGAGAATGTTCGATGAGTTCGAGCGGGTGCGGAGATCGAGGGTATTTCCTACGTCAGGACGTCCGAATCAGTGGTGTGCGCCGGCTTCAGTGGTCAGAGAGGTCAGCAACTGCATGACCTCGGTCTCGCGGAATCGACGGTGCCCGCCCGGAGTGCGGAGCGATCCGAGGCGACCGGCGTGTGCCCAGCGTGTCACTGTCTTGGGGTCGACGTGAAAAAGCGCGGCTACCTGACCCGGCGTGAGAAGTGAGTCCTGAGCCTTGTGAAATGTGGGTGCGCTCATCTGTCGTGTCCTCCTACGATTCGGTTCGGTGCATATGCGTCGAACCGGAGATATCGGTCTGCTGCGTTCGAACCCCATGGTTGCACTCGAACCCCTAGGTACTCGACTGATACAAGGTTGGTAAAGGGGAGGTAATGGACAAATCGGTCACGCCGGGGGTGGGTCGGAGTGCTTGCCGAGCCCGGTAACCTGGGACCCGTGAGTGACGCGACGAACGCCGACAGCAGCGAACCTACCAGCGGAAACGGCGCGAAAGGTAGGTCGGCGAAGAAGTCTCTCGCCGTGAACCTGGGTGTGTACACCTTCGCGCGCCTGGCGCTCGTCATCGTGATCGGCGCACTCATCGTCGGCATCGGTTTACTCTTCGGCGTCGAGGTTCCGGTACTCGTCGCCGCGATCTTCGCCGTGCTGATCTCGCTACCTCTGTCGCTGCTCCTGTTCAAGAACATGCGCATCCGCGTCAACGAGTCCATCGCAGCAGTCGACGAGGACAGGCGCACCGCGCGTGCTGATCTGCAGTCGAAGCTGCGCGGTGAAGACGGTAAGAAATGACAAGGACGGTCGATCACTCGGGTTCACGGGCATGGGTCGACAATGCAGTCCGGTTGATCGAGGCCGATTCCCAGCGCAGCGCCGACACACACCTGTTGCGATACCCCCTTCCCTCGGCCTGGGGAATCTCGCTGTACCTCAAGGACGAATCGACGCACATCACCGGCAGCCTGAAGCACCGACTGGCTCGGTCGCTCTTTCTGTACGCAATCTGCAACGGATGGGTCACCGAACGCACCACGGTGATCGAAGCCTCGTCGGGCTCCACTGCCGTCAGTGAGGCCTATTTCGCCGGACTGCTCGGACTGCAATTCGTCGCCGTGATGCCTCGGAGCACCAGCCCGGCCAAGATCGCACTCATCGAGTCCCACGGCGGGAGGTGTCATTTCGTCGATCAGCCCGGCGAGATGTACACCGAAGCGCATCGACTCGCGGCCGAGCCGGACAGCCACTACATGGACCAGTTCACGCACGCCGAACGAGCCACCGACTGGCGCGGAAACAACAACATCGCCGAGTCGATCTTCGACCAACTTCGGCTAGAGGAATCCCCCATTCCAGACTGGGTGGTCGTCGGTGCGGGGACCGGAGGGACCAGCGCCACCATCGGCCGCTACATCCGATATCGCAGGCATGCAACGCAATTGGCGGTTGTGGACCCCGAGAATTCGGCGTTCATCGGCGGCTACGAGTCCGGAGACGCGTGCTACGAGACAGGGCTGTCCTCCCGCATCGAGGGCATCGGCCGACCGCGCGTCGAACCCTCGTTCGTCGGCCAGGTGATCGATCGAATGATCGCAGTGCCCGACGCCGCATCCGTGGCCGCCGCACGGTTCACCTCGGACGCACTCGGTAAACGAGTGGGCGGATCGACGGGCACCAACATCTGGGGTGCCTTCGGACTGATCGCGGAAATGATCGCAGCAGGCCGCAGCGGGAGCGTGGTGACACTGCTGTGCGACGGCGGAGACAGGTACACGCAGACCTACTTCGACGACGCCTGGGTTTCGAGCCAGGGTATGGATCTCGACGAACCGACCGCAGCCCTCGAAAAGTTCGTTCGTACCGGGGTGTTCTGAGGAGATCTACTTGCTCACCGCCATCGACGCCGCGGCAGTTGCAGCGGCGACGGTGACGACCGCCGGCCAGGCACCGATCTTCTTGGCCAGCGGGTGCGAGGCACCGAAGGCGACGAGATAGGTCCCGAGCAACGCACCGGCTCGGGCCGAACCCGAGGATTTCTGCCACTGGGTCGTGCACGCCACACCCGCAGCGGCCAGTACGGCTCCGCCGAGCTGACGGTTGTGCGACTGCCGGGCGACGGCGAAGCCGCCGAGCAATCCACCGGCAGCGAGTGCGGATGTGGCGATCGAGCGTCGAGTGTCGTTGGTGGCCATGATCATCACCCTATCCGCGCTTGCACCCGCAGGCTCCTCGCCAGATGGTCTCGTTGCTCGATCACCAAGCGCCGCAGGGCGGCCGGTGCCCACTCGTGCTCGGCAAGCCAGCTATCCGCGGCCGCCGTCGACGACTGCTGAGGGAACAGGCGGACGACGATTCGCCGTGCGATTTCGATGCTGCGCGAGGTCCACAACGACGCGATGGCTTCGAAGTAGCGGTCGTTGTATGCCTGCGTCAGGTCCGGCCGGTGCCCGGCCCCGAAGCCGGTGATGAAGGCGTCGAGAACATCGTTGGACGCATCGTCGCGCTCTGTGATGGCAGCCCACGCCCTTGCCTTGACCTCGGCGTCGGGGATCGCCGTCGACGCCGCCGTGTGTGAGGTGCGTCCAGACGACGTGTTGTCGGAGGCAAGCTCGGCATCGAGTTCGGACGAGGTCGCGTTTCCGGTCGCGGCCAGGGCCAGCCAGAACGACCAGCGCTGGTCGGGATCGAGGCGCAGACCTGGCACGGTCGCCGTGCCGTCGAGAAGTGCGCGTAGGTCGGCTGCGCGGGAGCCGTCGAGTTGGGCCGCGGCCGCGGTGGCTCGCGCCCACACCAACTGGGTATCGCTCCCTGGCTCACTCGCATGCAGCTGCGTCCACGACGCCTCGAGCCACTGCCGAAGGGGTTCGCGCCGTCGGTCCTCCGGGAGGTAATGCTCGAGGGCGTACGCCACATTGGCCGTGACTGCGGACAACAGACCGATCTTGGGCTCATTCGGTGCGAATCTGGTTGCGATGTCGATGTATTCGAGTGCAGACAGCTCGGCGTCGCGGGTGGAGTTCCACAACGCTGACCACACCAGGCCCCGGGCGAGAGGGTCGACGATGCGATCGAGGTGGTTTCGCACGGTGGTACTGGAGCGCTCGTCGAATCGGATCTTGGCGTATGTCAGGTCGTCGTCGTTGAGCAGCACCAGCGCGGCCTCGGGAAGGTCGACCGGCGTTCGTTCCTCGGCGATGTCGAGTTCTCGTCGGTGGGTTCTCGTCAGATTTCCGGCTTCGTCGAGGTCGTAGAGCCCGACGGCAATTCGGTGAGGCCGCGGGTCCGTCTGCTCGATGGCATCGCCGGTGTAGCTGAGCGTGGAGACGCCGGTGGTCTGCAGCCATGCTGCAGCCCAGGTGTCGAGGTCGCGTCCGCTGGCGGTCGACATCTCGCTCAGCAGGTCCGTCAGAGTCGTGTTTCCGAAGGCGTGCGCGCGAAAGTAGTTGCGGGAGGCGGCGAAGAAGGCATCTGCGCCCACGAACGCCCCGAGTTGCTTGAGGACGCTCGCACCCTTGGCGTAGGTGATGCCGTCGAAGTTGAGCTTCGCGGCCTCGAGATCGGTGATGTCGGCGACGATCGGGTGGGTGGTCGGAAGTTGGTCCTGCAGGTACGCCCACGCTTTTCGTCGGTTGGCGAAGCTGACCCAGGCGTCGGTGAATCGGGTCGCTTCGGCCGATGCAAATGCACCCATGAAGTCGGCAAAGGATTCCTTGAGCCACAGGTCGTCCCACCACTGCATCGTGACGAGGTCGCCGAACCACATATGCGCCATCTCGTGCAGGATCGTGTTCGCGCGGGCCTCGTACTGGGCTTCGGTTGCCGCAGAACGGAATACGTACGACTCGGTGAACGTGACGAGGCCGGGATTCTCCATGGCGCCGAGGTTGTACTCGGGGACGAAGATCTGGTCGTACTTTCCGAAGGGATACGGGTAGTCGAACTTGTCGTGAAAGAAGTCGAGGCCCCGTTTCGTGATGTCGAAGATGTCCTCGGCATCGAAGTACTCGGCGAGAGACGCCCGGCAATAGGCACCGAGGGGGACAGTGAGTTCGCCTTGCGTCCAGGATGATCGGACGCGGTGATACGGGCCGGCCGCAACTGCGGTGATGTAGGTCGAGATCGGCAGGGTCGGCGCGAAGGTGGTGACCGTGTCGGCCGTGACTCCCTCGCGGTTCGACAGTACGGTCCACGTCGGCGGAGCCGTGACAGTGAGAGTGAAGGTGGCTTTCAGATCCGGTTGCTCGAAGTTCGCGAACACTCGGCGTACATCGGCCGGCTCGTACTGCGTGTAGAGATAGACGTTGTCGTCGACGGGATCGACGAACCGATGGAGTCCTTCACCCGACCGGCTGTATCGTCCGCGCGCGCGAATCCGCACGATATTGTGCTCGGTGAGCCCGACCAGTTGAATCCGTGAGCCGTCGTAGTCGACCGGCGTGTCGATACCGTTGACGGTCACTTGGTCTACTGCCGCACCGATGAAGTCCACCCAGGTCGCAGCGGGGGTCGCGTCGAATTCGATGGTCGTCACGGTCTCGAAGGTGTCGAGGTCTGCGTCCTCTGCGCGCAGGAGATCGAGGTGAACGCGGTACTTCACCCCGCCGATGTGGCGCGATCGCCTGCGAGTTTCGGTCCGGGTCAGATTCGCGGTGCTCACCGAACCAACCCTAGGCGATCGGTTTTCACAGGGTCGGCGCGGTGAAGTAGTGGTTTCCGAGAGGGTCGACGATATGCAGGACTCCTTCCGGGAGTAATTCGGTGCGCCAGAGTTTCCGTGTTTTGAGGTTGTGGTGGAGCCGACAGCGCGGGCCGATGTTCGTCCGGATCGTCCAACCCCCTCGCTCCGGATTCTGTCGATCGAACTCGACGATGTGGTCGAGGTCGCATCGCTCCGAAGGCACGTTGCAGCCAGGATGCAGGCAGTACGGATGTTCGGCGCGAACCTGCGCGGCAAGGGCTCTGCTCGGCGCATAGGTCAGTGCCCCCGGAGGCGGAATCGCCATGCCTCCGTGGCCGTCGGGGTGTAGGGCGTGGACGCCGCGAGGGTTGTTCTCGACGATGGCACGCCAGCGTTCGATCAACGTCCCTCCGCCCGGTCTCGATCGAGTCGCTGTATCGGGTGGCGGTGCGTCGGGTGCTGGTGAGACGGGTGGTGGTGTGTCGGGTGGCAGCGGGCCCGTCAGTGCCCTGCCCAGTGGCTCCCTCGTTGGGCGCTCGGACCCCGGCCGTGCGGAACCCGAACCCTCGGTGGCTGTTTCACCGGTGGCGTCGGCATTCGCATCCGAACGGTCGGGCATTACTGTCACCGGCTCACCGTGTTCGGGAGTTTCGGCATCCGCTACGTCACCCCGAGAGGTCAGGCACGTCGAGCACCCGCACAGCAGTGTCTCGCCGCGCATCAGCGCGGTCTGTGCGTCGCCCCGTCGTTGATCGTCCGAACGTGGATCCTCGGGGTGCAAACGGGAGACTTCGGCGTCGATACGCGAAAGCTGTTCGTCGGCTTCGCCATCGGTCATCACCGTGGTGAGGCTCGACAGCCCTCGTGCCCGTCGCCGAACCCGGACGCGCTTCTCGGTTCGCGCGGCACGTGTGCGTACTGCGCGGTCCCACTCGGCATCGGCCTCGACGAGCAGTCGGTCGATCTCGCGACCCAGGGGGCCCGGTGCCATCTCTCCGGCAGCTTTGAGAACCTCGGCTTCGATGGCGACGACTGTCTCCGGACGCGCATGAAGCAGATGGTCGTGGATCGTTTTGACTCGCTCTTTGTCGATCGATCCGTTGATGAAACTGTTCCGTACGAGGGGACGTAGCTGACGCCACATCTGAAGCTTGTTGTGAATGGCGGCGAAGGTGGACGACAGTGCCGCAGCCAGTTCGCAGATCGCCGAGCTGTACAGATCCTTTTCGGTCACTCCTGTGTCCCACGGCGAGGCGCATGCCGTTCGGCCGCGAACGTAGTGGTCCATGAGCGCCAGTTCCGATGCGGCAGCGGCGTTTATCGTCCGGCGCGCACCGAGGACGTCGGCGAGCGCAGAGTGATCGTCCACCATCCACGTCGACTCACGTAGCCCCATGTCACCCCCCAGCGACGAAGGGCCGAACACGTATTCGACCCGTTGCCGAGAAGTGTAGAACCGGGCACCGACAAGTTCTGATCACGAGGCGATCAGCGCGAGCGAACAGCCAAGGCGACATCCAGGGCCAGCAGGTAGTGATTGATGTCTATGGCTGCCCGAGAGCCTGCTGCCGCCGAATTGATCAATTGTGCCGGGGAATCCGAGACGTTACCCGCTGCCCACAGTCCGTCGACGCTGGTGCGGCCGGTCGGGTCGGTTGCCACCCATCCGTTCTCCAACTGCGCGCATCCGATTCGGGTGAGCAGACTGTCGTTGGGGACGAACGTCGGGCCGACGAAGACGACCGCTCTGGGAACGACGGTGCCGTCGACGAGTTCCACGCCTTCGACTTCGCCGTCTTCCGCGACGAGCCGAGACACCGGTACGTCCACGATTCCGACGGACCGAGCGTCGAGTCCGATCCGTTCGTCTTCGGTCAGTTCGATCCCGTTGGTGAAGAAGACGACGTCCGACGACCATTGGCGAATCAGCGAGGCCTGATGGATGGTGAACGGTCGATTGGATCCGCCGATCACGGCAATGGGTCGATCTCGCACCTCGTAGCCGTGGCAGTACGGGCAATGCAAGACCCCCGAGCCCCAGTGCTCGCGTACGCCCGGAATGTCGGGCAGTTCGTCCCGCAGCCCCGTGGACATCAATACCGATCTGGAACCGAGGACCGAGCCGCTCTCGAGGTGCACCGCGAAACTGTCGTCGACGCGAGTGACGTTGCCCTGCAGAATCTCTCCGCCGTATCGGATGACCTCGTCGCGGCCGGTTTCGCGTAGCTCGTTGGGGGATGCGCCATCACGCGACAGAAAACCGTGAACGTGATCTGCAGGCGCATTGCGTGGATGCCCGGCGTCGACCAGGACCACCCGTCGTCGCGCGCGAGCCAACAGCGTCGCGGCACTGAGTCCGGCGGGGCCGCCGCCTATCACCACGGTGTCGTACGTCAAGACGCCTCCTCGTGAATGAGTCGATGAGATGAATTAGGCTGTGAACGTAGCAGAACTGTCAACTGGTTAACAATATTGGTGGTGACGATGACCGACGCATCGCTTCGTGAGCTGACCTGCGCACGGTGGGCAGAGTTCAACCCCGACCTCGACGCCTCGCCGATGCAGGTGGTTGCCCAGATCAAGCGCATCGTCGCGCTCCTCGAGCTGGCCGTAGAACCGATCTATGCCGAGGCCGGCGTCACGGTGGCCGAGGTCGAACTGATGGTGCCGCTGCGCTACGGCACCGAACCCGTGACGGCAGTTCGGTTGGCCGAACTGCTCGGCATGACTCGCGCCGGGGTCAGCAAGGCGTTGGGAAAGCTCGAACGTCGCGGCTTCCTCGAGCGCGTGCAGAATGCCGAGGATCGGAGGTCTGCGTCGATCACGTTGACCGACGCGGGCAAAGATGTCGTGGACGAGGTCTTTCCTCGCGAGCTTGCGGCTCACGGCCGATTGTTCGACGCGTTGGGCTCGCGACGGGAGCGGGTCCTCGAAGCCCTCGATGTATTGGCCGAGTCGATGGAGGACGGTGTGTCCTCGCAGTGACAACTCCATCTGCCTGCGACGCCGCTACGCTCGGCATCACGTGCAGGGCAATCCCGGAGGCGGCACAGTGAACACCTTTCAGAAGTCGGCAGCAGCGTTCAACAAGGTTTTTGTGGTCGTCATGAAGGCGCCGGTACTCGACAGAGTGCTGGGACGGTCGATGGGAATCCTGACCTACATCGGCCGAAAATCCGGCAAGGAGTTCTCACTGCCAGTGGCCTACAAGCGAACGGGCAATCACGTGAAAGTTGCGGTGGCGGTGCCGGACAAGAAGAACTGGTGGCGAAATTTCGAGAACGACGGCGGTCGAGTCGATGTCGACCTCGGCGACGTCCATCATTCAGGCCTTGCCGTGGCGACTCGTGACGATCGTGGGCGAGTAACTGTCGACATCGACTTGGAGCGCTGAACGCGCTGTAGGCAATCACGTCAACCCGGGTTGACAGCCCAGCGCTTGTCAACTTATATTGACAACATGACCGAAGCCACTGCGCTTGCCGCCGCAGCCGCCAGTTCCGATCCGGGGGAGGGGCTGCGCGCGGTAGCTGCCCTTCGCCGCCTGCTCGAGCGATTGGAAGACGCTCAGGTTCGCAGTGCACGACGCAACGGTTGGGCCTGGCAGGCAATCGCCGACTCGCTCGGAGTCAGCAGGCAGGCAGTCCATAAGAAGCACGGCGGAAAGGGAAGGTAGGCAACCATGTTCGAGCGATTCACCAAATCGGCCAGAGCTGTCGTCGTCGGCGCGCAGGGCCACGCGCGGGCGTTGCATTCGCACCGGATCGAGCCCGTACACCTGTTTCTCGGTGCCCTCGATCATGCCGGCGAACCTCTAAAGAAGGCACTGGGGGCAGCCGGATTCACAGTCGACGGAGTGCTCGCGGACGCGCAGTCTCAGGATGCGCGTGCCCTGAAGTCCCTCGGAATCGACCTCGACACCATTGTCTCGACGATCGACTCCACTCTCGGTCCGGGTGCAATGGAGGGGGCGCAGACGTCGCCGCCGCATCATCTCCCTTTCGGCCCATCGGCGAAGGAAGTGCTGAAGCTGTCGCTGAAGGAAGCCGTCGAACGACGGGACCGCGAGATCGGCGTCGAACATGTTCTTCTCGGTTTGGTTCGCGGTGCAGATCCGTCGTTCACTGAACTGGTGCAGCAGCACTGTTCGCTCCGGCAGTTGCGTTCGATTGTCTCGCTCGTTCGGGCGTCGTAGCTCTCGGCCGTCCACGACCCTACGATGGCGCCATGAACTTTTTGATTCGGCTCGTGATCAATGCCGTTGCAATCTGGGTTGCCAAGGAATTCGTGGATGGCATCACTGTCACCAGCTCGGGGCGCGGCGATGGGTGGGACATCGTGGTGCTGCTCGGTATCGCGGCCGTGTTGACGGTCGTCAATGCGTTCATCAAACCGCTGGTGCAGCTCATGTCGCTGCCGCTGCTGATTCTGACGCTCGGGTTGTTCACTCTCGTGATCAACGCCTTGATGCTGTTGTTGACGGGTTGGCTGTCGTCGCAGACCGGCTACGGCCTCGAGATCGTCGGGTTCGCCGCGGCGTTCTGGGGCGCGATCATCATCTCGATCGTGAACTTTCTACTGGGCGCGTTCGTTCCCGACAAGCGCTAGGCGAAGGCCAGCGCCACTCCTGTGCTTGCGCCCCAGACGAGCATCGCCAGGCCCGAATCGCGCAGTGCCGGAATCAGTTCGAATCCGTGAGCGCCCTTGCGTACCGGGGAGTTGGCACGTGCGGCGAAAGGCAGCGCGAGCAGGCCCACCAGCGCCCATGGAGTGCGGGCAATCAGTGCCACCGTCATCGCGAACGGCACCACCAGTAGCGCGAGATGCAGGTAGCGAGTGCGCATGTCACCCAATCGCACTGCCAGCGTGAGCTTTCCGGATTCGGTATCGGTGGGGATGTCGCGAAGGTTGTTGGCGACGAGTACTGCGCTGGAGAACGATCCGACGGCCACTGCAGCCAACACGCCTGCCCAATCGATCTGCTCGGCCTGTACGAACTGGGTGCCCAGTACCGCAACGAGACCGAAGAAGACGAACACGGCTATCTCGCCGAAACCGCTGTAGCCGTACGGCTTCGATCCGCCGGTGTAGTACCAGGCACCGGCGATGCAGACGAGTCCGACGATGACCAGCCACCAGGCGCTGGTCGCTGCCAGAACCAATCCGGCCACGGCACCGACTGTGAAGCAACCGATGGCGGCCTTCTTGACGGCGCCGGCGGACGCGGCCTTCGAGCCGACCAGTCTCAGTGGCCCGACTCGGTCGTCGTCGGTGCCCCGGATTCCGTCGGAGTAATCGTTGGCGAAGTTGACGCCGACGATCAGAGCCAACGAGACGATCAACGCCAGCAGCGCCTTCCACCACACTCCTCCGTCCAGCGACGCGGCCGCGCCGGTGCCGACGAGGACGGGGGCGATCGCATTCGGGAGCGTGCGCGGTCGCGCACCTTCGATCCATTGCGCTGTGGTGGCCATGAGCGACGATCTTTCCGTATCTGTCCGACGGGTGAGAACGCGGCCGGTCAGAACGGCAGGCGTGGCAATACCGGCAACGGGATGACGGGCATCTGGACACCGGGAATCTGTGGCAGGGGCACCGTGGGTGCGGGCGGAGGTGCCGGCGGGTAGTAGTGCGGCTGCTGGTACTGCACGTAGGGCGCGGAATTTGCGGCGGCCGGCGCCGGTGCGGTGGTTGTCGGTGGGGGAGGAGGGATGTCGGGAAGCGGTGCCGGCGTGGTCGTCGCCGTGCTGGTACTCGACGGCCTGGTGGTTTGCGACACTGATTCACCGACGCTCGACGGGGTGCTCAGCGGTTGACCCTCGTCGCTGGATCCGAGTGCCGTGAACAGTCCGATGGCGGCAAGGACGCCTGCGATCGGAAGTGCGATCATGCCCAGTCGCGCCAGGGCTGGACGGTGCGAGACGAGGGGCGGCACGTGGGTGGCGTCGACGTGGGCGGCGTGCACCGCGGCACCGCCGGCGACGACGAGCTCGGGCCGGTCCGGGACCACGACCGGTAGCTGCAGGAAGCGTTCGAGGGTGGCCCGGACCAGCGGAATGTTGGACGTGCCGCCGATCGCGACGACGGCGTCGGGGTAGAACTCGGCCTCGCGGCCGAGTCGGCGCACTGTCTCGGCGGCCTGCTCGGTGGAGCGTGCGATGGACAACTCGAAGATGTGCCGCTCGAGGAGGATGTGCTCGCCATCCGGGGTGCTGATGGTCAGGTGCGAGGACAGCGCTTCCTTGATGCCGCGGCAGAAGGCCGTCAGCGCACTGTCCTCGTCCGGAGATTGGGGCGCACGCACTATGCCGAGTCCGAGTATGTGTTCTCGGACCACCGCGTCGAAGGAGGCACCGCTCATGGCGGTGGTCCGCGCGGAACCGTAGGAGCGGCCGGATTCGACGTCCACGATGTCGACGTCGACACCGGTCTCGCCCGCGTCGAACAGCGCGATGGTCCGGTGGTGGGAGGGGAGCCCTGGGCGCAGGTACTCCATGGCCGCGCCGGTCTTGTCGATGAGGTGGACGTCGGAGACGTACTCCTCGGCCAGTGCGTCGGCGATCTGGGTGCGTTCCTCGGAGGTGCGATAGGCGACGCCTAGAGATTGGGGCGCGTCCGGACTGTCGACGATGCCGCGGACGACGCGCGCGACGTCGGATGCCGTGGGGGAGAGCTGCCAGTCGTCGAACGGGGTGCCGTCGGTCCATGCACCGTCTTCGGTGGTCCGCGCCGTGCGAATGCCGCACGTGCCCAGGGACACACCCACTGACGAACGCATCGCTTCTCCGGCCTCTCCATTTCGATGACGGTGTTCGGGTCTGAAGACTCGCCCTCATGACAGGCGACGTGGACACTGTACCGTCTCGCGGTTTGATTAGAAGCTCGAAACAATCCGAAGGTCAGCTCTATGGAGTTGCATCATCGATCTACTATCTGGTGGCCGTCGCGCTTGCGTCCGCTGTTCGGCCAGGTCAGAGCGGGAGTGAGGTCTCCGTCAGGCCGACGCCGCCCGTGCCGCGCAGCTTTCGGAACCATTCGGTACCGAAGGTGGAGGCGAGGTCCTCGACGGACATCTGCAGAAACGGTCCGAAGTCACCGACCTGTGTTTCGTGGGCTTCCATTGCATCCCGTTTCGCGTTCATGACGCTGGAGACGTCGACCACCGTCGTGATCTCGGTTTCCGGCAGACCGAACGTTTCCATGTCCGGCGGTGACGCCTCCTCGCCCCAGTGCGGATTGGCCTCCATGAGTCGGCGCATGTGGTCGCGGTTGGTGGTGGTCTCGTAGACGAATCGAGTGTCGGCGATCGCGGTGGCGCGCTTGCCGACGACGTGAACCTGGATGTGGTCGGGGTGCCCGTAACCACCGTTCGGGTCGTAGATCGTCACGACGTCCGCCTGCTCTTCGAGCAATACGTCGGCCAACCGTTGCGCTGCGGTGTCGACGTCGACGTTGCAGAAGGCGTCCGGGTTCGCATTCTCCGGAGTACCGGCCATTCCGGAATCGGCGTAGTGCAGCCGCACGATGCGGGAGACTCCGAGAACGGCTGCCGAACGATCCAGCTCGACGCGTCTGCGCTCGGCCAGTGTCTCACCGTCGGTGAGGATTCCGTCTGGAAACTCACCGAGGGCACCGTCGGTCGCGGTGACCAGGACGACGCGGTGGCCGGCATCGGCGGCGAGCCGCATGACTCCGCCGGTGCCGAATACTTCGTCGTCGGGATGCGCGTGGAAGCAGACCAGAACACTCATGCGGTGAATGCTTGCATGTCGAAGAGGGTGCGGCCCAGTCGGCGGGCAAATACGATCTGCGGATGACCACACAGCGGTCGGCCGCGATTCGTTCGTATTGGCAGGACTCACGAGCGGATCGGTACTGCCGCGCACTGCATCCCGTCGGGATTTTCTTCGCTCTGGTGTTCTTCGCGCTGTCCATGACTCCGTCGCTGCTGCCCAGGGCCTGGTATCTGCAGGCGGTGGCCACCGGAATCAGCGTCGCGATCGGATACGGCGTGGGTTGCCTGATCGCGTGGGTGGTGCGGATCTGTGGAGTGTCACCCGACTGGTCGGAGCAGTGGCGTCGACGCGGGTGGTGGGCGCTGGCCGTGGCCGCGGTGGTGGTGATTCCGCTGTTCCTGATCCTGGGATCGTGGTGGCAGCAGATCGTCCGCAAGCTCGTCGGTGTGGAGGATCCCGGGAGGCCGCTGTACATCGCGGTGCTGGTGGTCTCGCTGGTGGTTGCCGTGGGAGTGCTCGCCTTGGGTCGTCTGCTGCGGCGAGCCACCCGTGCGTTGACGCGATGGGGCAAGCAGTACGTGCCGAGGCCGGTCGCGAGGATCGCGAGCGTGATCGTCGTAGCCCTGTTGGTGGTGTTCGCCGTCAACGGCGCGCTGATTCGCGGCATCGTGGCGGTCGCGGAGAGGTCGGCCTCCACTGCGGACCGCGGCAACCACGAGGGCGTCGAGAAGCCCACGGCGGCCGAACTGTCGGGTTCGGACGCCTCGAACGAGGAGTGGGATTCCCTGGGGCAGGAGGGTCGACGCTTCGTCGTGTCCGGGGTATCGCCGGACGAGATCAGTGAGTTCACCGGAAGGCCTGCGGTGCAACCGATCCGCGCCTACGCGGGCGTGGAGTCCGCGGACACCGTCGAAGGTGTGGCCCAGCGGGTGGTGGCAGAGCTCGACCGTACCGGCGCATTTTCTCGCGCCGTGCTCGGTGTCGCGACGACCACCGGGCGCGGGTGGGTGAACGAGAGCGTCGCTCGCCCTCTGGAATACCTGTACGACGGTAACTCGGCGATCGCGTCGATGCAGTACTCGTTCCTGCCGAGCCCGATGGCATTTCTGGCCGACCGCCAGACTCCCCAGGATGCCGGACGGGCCCTTTTCGAGGCGGTATACGAGGTGTGGAGCGAACTCCCCGAGGATTCGCGACCGAAGCTGGTGTTGTTCGGCGAGAGCCTCGGTGCCTACGGCGGACAGGATGCGTTCAGCGGCGCGCAGGACATGATCGCGCGCATCGACGGTGCCCTGTGGGTGGGCAACCCGAACTTCACCCCGCAATGGGCCCGCATCACCGGTGGGCGCGACGCCGGATCCCGCGAGATCCTGCCTGTCATCGACGGCGGCGAGCACGTTCGTTTC
>NZ_LVCU01000057.1:0-24903 GCF_001647185.1 Rhodococcus sp. EPR-147 | reverse complement strand
GGTCGCCGGATCTGATCCTGAACCGGCCCGACTGGCTACGAGAACCCCGCGGCGCGGACGTCGATCCCGGAGTGCAGTGGTTCCCGTTCGTGACCTTCTGGCAGTTGACGTTCGATCAGGTCTTCTCCACGAACGTCGACGACGGGCACGGCCACAGCTACGGAGCCGACGCGGTGTACATGTGGGCCGACATCCTCGAGCCTGCCAACTGGTCCGAGTCCGACGTCGAGCGGTTGTACGAGAAAATGGCGGGCTGAGGCGTCGGCTGCTCGGTCGTTCGCCCACCCACCACCGGCGCAAATGCGCGCGCGTTTGCCGAACGCGCGCAGGTTCGCTACCTGCCGGCCGACGACTTCGCGTGCACCTGACGAACGCGCGCGCATTCGTGCGTGAGGCGTGCGTGCATTCGTGCGTGAGGCGTGCGTGCGTGAGGCGTTCGTGCGTGAGACAGTGCAGCCATGCCGTCTGTCTCTGCCGGTCGACCCAACGCTGACAACGACTTGTCTACAGTTCTCGCGCTGGAACGAGAGCTGCAGACTGCGGAGTGTCGACGCGATCGCGAGAGGCTTGCCCTCCTGCTCGCCGACGACTTCACCGAAGTCGGAGCCTCGGGAACGGTGTGGGACAAGTCGTCGATACTCGACTTGCTCGGTAGCGAAAGCCCCGTCGAGATCGAGGTGATCGAACCGATCGGACGGGTAATCGGTGCAGATTGTGTTCTGCTGCAGTGGATTTCGAGAACACCCGATGCGCGAGCTCGCAGAACCTCGCTGTGGCGACGCACGAACACCGGTTGGGAATTGGTGCACCATCAAGGCACGCCGCTCGAGTGAGCGCTCCGGGGCAAATGCGTGCGCGTTTGCTGAACGCGCGCAGTGTCGCCACCTGTTCGCTGACCAGTCCGCGCGCACCTGACAAACGCGCGCGCATTTGCGGTCTAACCGGAACCGCTGCGCTCAATCCGGAACCGCTGCGCTCGGTCGGAACTCCCCAGTCACTCAGCGTTTTTCGAGCACCGTTCGCAGTTCCGCACGATTCAGTTTTCCCGGCCCTCGTGTCGGTAGTGAGTCGAGGAGGAACAATTCTCGGGGTGCCGCGGTGATGTCCAGCGAAGCGGCGACGTGGGAGCGCAAGTCCGCCAGTGTCACCGGAGCGGAGGCGACTACCGCGACCACCACTTTCTGGCCCAGGCGCTCGTCGGGCAATCCGACGACGGCGCATTCCAGCACGGCGGGGTGGGTGGCCAGTGCAGCCTCGACGACCTGCGGCACGACGGTCAGTCCGCCGGTCGAGATTGCCTCGTCGAGTCGCCCCGAGATGCTCAGAACTCCGTCGACGATGGTTCCGGCGTCGTCGGTGCGGAACCATCCCGGTTCGGCGAAGGCCGGGTGGTCGGGCAGTCCGCGGTATCCCGAGGCCAAGGTTTTTCCACCCAACACGACCCTGCCGTCGTCGATGCGAACCACCGTGTTGCGCAGTGCAACTCCGTCGTACACGCAGCCGCCGGCCGTTTCACTCATTCCGTAGGTCCGCACCAATCGGATTCCCGCGTCGTGTGCCTTCTGTCGCAACGGAACCGGTGTTGCCGCCCCGCCCAACAACACAGCATCGAGCGAGGCCAACGCAGCCACGGCCTCGGGGATCTCGAATGCCTTCACCAACTGCCCGGGCACCAGCGACGTGTAGCGCAGGGGCCCCGACATCCGGCCGATCGCGTCGATCAGAGCGGTGGGATCGAAACCTCTCGACACGTCCATGATCACGGGCGAGGTTCCGGCGAGCACACTGCGTAGCAGCACCTGCATTCCGGCGATGTGGTGCGCGGGCAACGCCAGCAGCCACGACCCGGGTCCGCCGAGTCGCTCCTCGGTGGCCGTTGCCGACGCCACCAGCGCAGCGGCCGACAGCATCGCTCCCTTGGGAATGCCCGTCGTTCCAGAGGTCGCGACGACCAGCGCGACGCCGTCGTCGATGGGTGTTCCCGGTGCCAAGGCGTCGTGCAGGCGCTCGGTCTCACGCGGATCGTCGGCCGGCACGGGAAGCAGGGCCGGGCCGTGGCCGGCGAGCATGCGGCTCAGCCGCGGCATGATGTTCGCCGCTGCCGGTCCCGACGGAATGGATACGCTCTCGAGCACGGACTCGAGGTTAGTCGCTGGGCTCGAACCAGGACGGGCGCACCTGTCGGCCCGGCGGTTGTCACCCGACGTCGAGTTGCTGTGGAACAGTGGAACATCGTGAAGGGATCGGGCATGGACGACGCGGTGTGGGCAGCTCTGTCGTACTTCGATTCCGTCGATCCCGCGCTCGCCGCCGATGCGCGCCTGGGGTGGGACGGTCTGGTCGAGGTGTCTCCGCCCGCGGGCCCGACGCAACATTCCGTGCAGACCTACCTGTGGGTGTATCTGCGCCACGCGGCCGAGGGGCCCGATCGTGCGGTCGACATCGCCCGTGCGCTCGGCGATCTACTCGACCGCCTTGGACGCGTCGGATACGCGGAGATAGCTCGGAGCACCGTCACCGAGGAGCTCGTGCGAATCTCCGACGATGCCGTGTGGTTGCAGCACTATCGCGCCGCCACCGAACAATCGGGTATCGGTGCCGTCGATACCGATCTCGTCACCTGGCAGGACGCTCCGACCGGCGTCGAGCGGGCCATCGTCGAGAAGATCGGCGAGACGTTGGAAGTCGCGACCATCGCCGGTGAGTTCGAGCCGTCCAAGCCCGGCGGGCGACCGCTCGGCACCAACGCGCAGGCCATGCGCCGACGCGGCGTCACCGATGCTGTGCTGACGTCCGAGCGAGGTAAGGACGACTCCGAGGCCGTCCTGCTCGAGCAGCTTCTCGACCACCGCATCGACCTGTGGAGCAACTACAGCGCACCGCGGGCCGAGCTCTATCTGGGGCTGCGCGAGACGCTGCACGAGGCCGCCCAGCCCGTGTACGGCTGCGTGCGCAGGCTGGAGAGCTTCATCGGATGCATCGGCGACGGCGTCGGATTGACCGACGCCGGGTATCTGCCGGACGAGCTGGTGGCGAGCATTGCGACCACGGTGTTTCCTCCGGCCGAACGTCCCTTGCACATCGGCCGCGAACTCGACACCGAGAAAGTACTGATCGTCCGACGCCTCCTGATGAGGGTGCGTCTGCTGCGTCGTTCCGCCGGGCGGTTGGTGCCGACGGCGCGGACACGGCAGCTCAGCTCCGACGGGCTCTGGCGCGTGCTCACCGCAGGCATCGTCGGCACCGAATATCACCCGGACACGATTGCCGCCGAGGTGGTTCTGGCACGGATGATCGTCGGTCACGAGGTCACCGACGTGGACGCGACAGCAGACGACCTCGCGCGTCTGCTGCGCGCCGAAGGGTGGACCCATTCCGGCGAGGAGCCCGCTGCCGAGCACGCCGAGCCGCTGGCGCGGACCCTGATTGCCGAACTGGGTGCCCTCGGAGCGTTCGAGCCGACGGAACCGGGCGCGTCGGGACCGGGTGTTTCGGAACCGGAGCCGTCCGGTTCGGTGGCGACCGAGGAAGGCAAGCGACTCGCCGCAGCCGTGCTGCGGCATCGGCTGCTGCACACGCGCTATCCGTCGTTGTGACCGCTCCAGGTTGGGCTATCGGTCGAAACTGCAGATCCGGCACGGTTAAACTCGCCTGGATCCGGTTCCAGAACGGGCCCGGCTGGTCGTTGCGAGGTGATGCCGGTGGACGGTGAGGTCGCGGACCCCGCGCGCTCCCAGTCTCGCCGGCAGAGCGACTCCGCCCGTCGTTACCTCGATTTCGAGGCGACGACGCCTGCTCTGCGATCGACGGTCGAATTCGCCGCACGCAGCGTCGGATTCGCCATCGCACAGCTCAACGTGCTCGACGAAGACACTCAGTACACGCTGGTCAACATCGGTGGACCGCCGGTGTCCACCGTCGTGCGAGCCGACACCCTGTGCGACGACGTGGTGCGTTCCGGCGAACCTGCAGTCGTGGCGCACGGTCGCGTGCACGCCACCACTCGGCAGCGCGCCATCCTCGACGAGAACGGCATCGCGTCGTACGCGTCGGTTCCGCTGCGTGGGCGAGAGGGCCTGGTCATCGGCACCCTCTGCCTGCTCGATCGCACGCCCCGTCCGCTCTCCGGTGAGCAGATGCAGGAACTCGAACAGTTCGCGTCGGTGCTCGAGGAGCAGCTCGATCTGCATCGCCGCGTCGGATCCGGCGTCATTCGGCTGGGCAGCGACAACGACATCGCCGACTCCATCGCCGACGGTCACATCGTCCCCTGGTTCCAATCGATCGTGGACTTGCGCACCGAGGAGATCGTCGGCTTCGAGGCATTGGCGCGGTGGCACCACCCCACCAGGGGGATGGTGGTGCCGGCGGATTTCGTACCGTTCGCCGAGGCCAGCGAACTGATCATCGACGTCGACCTCAGTGTGCTCACCCAGGCCGCTGCCGAAATGAAGAAGTGGCACGTCCACCGTCCGGACCTGCGACTGACCGTGAACATTTCCGGACGCCACCTCGCCCATCCCGACGGTGTCAGTCAGCTGCAGCGTGCCATCGCGTCCTCCGGGGTGTCGCCGTCGTCGATCTCGCTCGAGCTCACCGAGACCACTGCCGTGACGCCGGGGCCGCTGCTGCGCAGGCATATCGACGACGTGCACCGGCTCGGCTTCCGGGTGTTGCTCGACGATTTCGGCTCGGGCTGGTCTTCGCTCGAACGACTGGTGACGCTGCAGCCCGACGGCATCAAGATCGACGGGCACCTGACGAGGTTCGTCGACACCGTGGCCGGCCGCGCCATGATCAGATCGTTGGCCGGAGTGGCGAAGGATCTCGATCTGACGATGATCGTCGAAGGCATCGAAAGTCGCGAACAAGCCGACGCGGCCCTCGAACTCGGTTGCACGCTGGCGCAGGGATATCTGTGGTCGCGGCCCCAGTCGGCAACGGCAGTGCTTCGCACGATCGCCGACGGCGCGAAAGACCGTTAGCGGTTGTCCTTTCGCAACGGGTGATCCTGTGGAATCTGCACCAGCACGATGGGAATCCCGTCCGGATCCTCGATCCACAGCTCGATCAGACCCCACGGCTCGGTTCGCGCCTCACGGACGATCTCGATGCCGGCTGCGGTCAATTCCTCTGTAGCAGAACCGATATCGCGTACCTGAAGCCACAGGGCACCGGAGAACGACCCCGATTCGTCACCGCGATGGTGCGCTGCGACCTCGATCAGGCCCTGCCCCGCGAAGAACACCGTCCCACCGGGGTATTCGCGACACACCGCCAACGAGAGACCGTCACGGTAGAACTCGAGAGTCCTCTCGTAGTCGACCGGCCGAAGAATTGTCCGAGAAGCGAGTATGTCCACCCCGCATGGATACCACGATCACAGATGGTCCTTCCGCAGGCTCCACTCCTGTCTCTCTCACAGTTCGGTCGTCGCGATTCGGTTGCCGCCCGCGGCCTTCGCCTCGTACATCATCGAGTCCGCGACCCGCGTTGCCCGCGTCACGATGTCGAGGTTCTGGTCCCACACGGGCGAATCCGCGTGCAGAATCGCGGCCCCAACACTGACCGTTACCGCGATGGGATCCTCGGGATCGCGAAGCGCTCGGCGTACTCCGTGGACCAGAGCATCGATGTGGAGTCGTGACGTCGACACGACGGCGAGATACTCCTCGCCGCCGGTGCGCGCGATGACGCCGTAGTCGCCCAGGTGTGCTCGCAGACGCTCGGCGACCCGCACGATGACCGCGTCGCCTTCCTCGTGGCCGTACATGTCGTTGACGGATTTGAAGCGGTCGATGTCGATCATCACCGCCGCCGAGCACTGATCCTTCTCTCGGCCGAGTGGCCACACCTCGTCGATGGCCGCGTCGAGACCACGACGATTGCGCAGACCGGTGAGCGGATCGAGCAACGAATTGCGGGCATCGTCGGTCAACATGGTGATGAGCAGATGCGACACCAGCGGAACGCCGGCGATCGCGAGCAGTACGACGTGCGTCCGGAAGATCAGTGAGGCGGTGTCGATCTCCCCACCGGAGTGCGTGGCCGCCGCGGCGACGAGCGTGCACGCCACCGCGAACACCAGGTGCGCGAGCAGCCAGCGTGGACTGAGGCAGAACGTGCAGAACGTCCCGATCACCGCGAACAGCGTGCAGGTCATGAGCGCGTCCGCGAGTGGGTTGATCGCTATCGCCGACGCCGTTCCGAGGTCGGCGAAGACTGCGAACGCCACCACCCCGAGTCGGCCGGGAAACGGTCTGGTGATCCACGCCGCGCTGACGGCCACGACCATGACTGCCAGACATGCTTTCCAGGCGACGGCGACCGGGCTGCGTGAGGTGTCCTCCGAGAACAGCGACACCACCGCCAGCACGCCGAAGTTGAGCGTCAGGAATGCCATCACCCACCGGACGATCTTTCCGGCGGGCCGGGAGTTCTGGAAGTCCGCCATCCAGCGGTAGTCGTAGGGCTGGGTGAACCAGGCGCGTAGAGCGCCGACAGCACTGTGGTGGTTTCGGCGGAGCGACGTCGAAATCACCAGTGGGTCAGAAGTATCGGGGGAAGGGAGACCAGTCGGGCTCGCGCTTGTCGAGGAAGGCGTCGCGACCCTCCACCGCCTCGTCGGTCATGTAGGCCAGGCGTGTCGCTTCACCGGCGAACAGTTGCTGACCCACCAGGCCGTCGTCCTGCAGGTTGAAGGCGTACTTCAGCATTCGTTGTGCCTGAGGTGATTTCGCGTTGATCTTCGCAGCCCACTCGATTGCCGTGTTCTCGAGCTCTGCGTGATCGACCACCTTGTTCACTGCGCCCATACGGTGCATCTCCTCGGCCGAGTACGTCTCGCCGAGAAAGAATATCTCCCGGGCGAACTTCTGACCGACCATCTTGGCCAAATACGCACTGCCGTAACCACCGTCGAAGCTGCCGACGTCCGCGTCGGTCTGCTTGAACCGGGCATGCTCGCGGCTCGCGAGGGTCAGATCGCACACCACGTGCAGGCTGTGGCCGCCGCCCGCTGCCCAGCCGTTGACCAAGCAGATGACCACCTTGGGCATGAAGCGGATGAGGCGCTGCACCTCGAGGATGTGCAGGCGCCCGGCGCGGGCCTTGTCGACGGTGTCGGCGGTCTCTCCGTCTGCGTACTGGTAGCCGCTGCGTCCGCGAATGCGCTGGTCACCGCCGGAGCAGAAGGCCCACCCGCCGTCCTTGCTGCTCGGCCCGTTGCCGGTGAGCAGTACGGTCCCCACATCGGAGCTCACCCGAGCATGTTCGAGCGCGCGGTAGAGCTCGTCGACGGTGTGCGGCCGAAACGCGTTGCGAATCTCGGGACGATCGAACGCAACCCGGACGGTCGCGTCGGACACGTGCCGGTGATACGTGATGTCGGTCAGGTCCTCGAAGCCGGGAACGGGACGCCACAGTGCTGGGGTGAAGGTCACGGGCGTCAGCTTAGTGTGGACCGACGCCGGATCAGGGCTGGGTCCGTGCCGACCGGTCGGTGCAGCTAGCGTGCAGTCATGACCGACCCGATCGAACTGGACCGCGATTACGACCACCATGGGGGCTTCCCGCGTTTCGTGCCTGCGAAGGTGGGGCCGGAGTACGGGCAGCTGCTCGAGGCGCTGCGCACGGTGCAGGACCTCGCGGTATCGACCTCGTTGCCGGCCGAGGTCACCCAGGCGGCGGCCGACAAAGCCCGGGAACTGATCGAGCTGCTGACCCCGCACGTGGTGGCCGAGGGCCGCCAGACCGCCGGGCGCGTTCCGCGTCTGCCGGGTCGAGGTTCGCTGCTGTTGATGCCGTGGATCATCGAGAAGATCGACGCCGACGGCGTCCGTAGTCGGGGCATGTTCCGTCGTTTCCATCTCGGGGGTAACTCCGCAGCGCACGGCGGCACCCTGCCACTACTGTTCGACGACCTCTTCGGCCTCATCCAGCACGCGTACGGCAGGCCCATCAGCCGGACGGCGTATCTGCACATCAACTACCGCAAGGTGACGCCGCTCGATACCGAGCTGGTCGTCGAGGGTGCGGTGGATCGGGTCGAGGGACGCAAGACGTTCATCAACGCCCGGCTGACCGATCTGGACGGCAACCTGTTGGCCGACTGCGAGGCGTTGATGGTGCAGCTGCTCCCGGGGCAGCAATGATTCCCCCGATCGACGATGTGCTCGACGGTGCACACGTGCTCTCGCTGCCGATGCGCACCAAGTTCCGTGGCATCACCACCCGTGAGGTGATGTTGATGCGCGGGCCCGCCGGTTGGGGTGAATTCTCACCGTTTCCCGAGTACGACGACGCGGAATCGGCCCCGTGGTTGGCGTCGGCGATCGAAGCCGCGTGGGACGGCCCGCCGAGTCCGCTGCGCCGACGCATCCCGGTGAACGCGACGGTTCCGGCGGTAGCGGCTTCGGACGTGGCGTCGGTGCTGAGCCGGTTCCCCGGGGCCGAGACGGCGAAGGTCAAGGTGGCAGAGAAGGGGCAGACCCTCGCCGACGACGTCGCCCGGGTGCGCGCGGTGCGCGAGTTGGTTCCGCGGGTACGGGTCGACGCCAACGGGGGTTGGAGCGTCGACGAGGCTGTTGCGGCTCTGGCCGCCCTGACCGCCGACGGTCCACTCGAGTACGCCGAGCAACCGTGCGCGTCCGTGCCGGAGTTGGTCGAAGTGAGGCGTCGGGTGCGCGGGGTGCGGATCGCTGCCGACGAGAGCATTCGCCGGGCGGAGGATCCGATGAAGGTAGTCCGTGCAGGCGGAGCCGACGTCGCGGTGCTCAAGGTGGCTCCGCTCGGTGGAATGCGGGCGCTGCTCGAGCTCGCAGGTGAACTGGGGGAGTACGGCGTGCCGGTGGTGGTGTCGAGTGCGCTCGATTCGGCCGTCGGTATCTCGGCCGGGTTGGCCGCAGCTGCTGCGCTGCCGCATCTCGAATTCGCCTGCGGTCTGGGGACAGGCGCACTGTTCGTTCGAGACGTCGCACCCGCGCCCGAGGTGATCGACGGAACGTATCCGGTCGGCAGCCTCGAACCCGACGCCGAGGCCCTGATCGAGCTCGATGCGGACGCCGATCGCACGCAGTGGTGGATCGATCGAGTTCGGCGCTGCCACGCCCTTCTGCGGTAGTCTTGCGCCCGGTCCGCGTGGGGCCGCTGACACATCTGGGAGGAACTTCGAAGTGGTTGCTGCACTAAAGGATTCACTGCTCGACGAGTCCAAGGCCGACGCGCTGCGCGTCGATGTCCTGGCACTGATCGACGCCGAAGTCGCAGACAAGAAGGGTGCGAGCGGGCTCGCGGTCAAGGGGGGATACGGCGCGGTGAAGAAGGTCGGGCCGTCGTACATCGACAACGCGGTCTCGGCTCTGTGGCCCGATTTCGTCGACAAGCTCGACCCGTTCTGGCAGTCGTACAACGCTGCCCCGCAGGGCACGTTCGGTCAGTACCTGGCCGCCAACGGCGACGCCGCCTCCGACGCACTGCTCTCGGTCACCGATGCGCGCATCGAGGAGACCGACAAGTCCGTCGTCAAGAAGTTCTACGGCAGCCTGCGTGGCTCGGCGAAGAAGAACGTCACCGAGGCACTGCCTCGGGTGGGTGACCTGGTCGCCAAGCACGCCTGAGCGGCTTCGCCGCATGTGAGTGTGGAGCCCTCGGGTCGTTCCGCGGGCTCCACTCCCACCTCCTAGCAGGCTACGAGTTTCCGTTCACATGCGCGTAGCGCTCAATCGCTCCCAGTCGGCTTCCGTCTGATCCGCGTACAGCTGCGCGAAGCGGCACAGCGCCACCTCGAGGGCGTCGGAATCGCCGGTGTAACCCGAGATCATCGACGCGCCACTGGTGCGCGCATGTCCTTTGGCCAGCAGTCGGCCCACCACCCGCGCGTAGTCGACCAGAGCGGGTGCGTCGATCGACGACAGGTCGATCGTTCCCTTCATGTTGCGGAACTGGCGCACGTAGTACTGCCGTCCGGCGATGGTCGTCCAGCCCAGCAGCGGATCGCTGACGGTCTGCAGATCCTGCTGATACTCCACGACCCGCTGGCCCTGATGATCGTGCCAGGCCGATTCGCCGTGCACGTACGGCGCGAGCACCGAGCGTCTGGCCTGCTTGAGCTGCAGAAACACCACGTCGTCCTCGCTGGTGCCCTCGAGCAGAGCCACGTACGCCCGCAGTCCGACGCTGCCGACGCCGACGACGCGGTGCGCCACGTCGATCAACGTGTATCCACCGAGCACTCGACGCCAGTGCGGGGTGAGGGTGAGCAGGTACTCGTCCAATCCGACGGCGAGAAGTTCCTCGTCCCGCGCCGAGATGCGGGTGGTGATCGGCGGCTCCTCGACGATTCTGCGCTTGCCCTCGTGCTTTTCGGTGAAGCGCGGCAGAACGCGGTCACTGGTGCGTCGACGCGCCTTCTTGGTGGCGCGTTTGATCTCCTTGCGCAGCGACCCCTCGGTGGCGTCGCGCTGCAGTTTCTCGGCCGTCAGGCGCTGGAACGATCGCGACATCAGTGGTTCGTCGGCAAGTCTGGCCACCTCGATTCGGTACGCGGACACGCAGGCGGTGACGGCGTCGCGGCACTGGTCCTCGGTGCGGCCGTTCTGCCGCCCGGCCACCCAGATGCTTGCGGCGAGGCGTCGTAGATCCCATTCCCAGGCTCCCGGGTGGGCCTCGTCGAAGTCGTTGAGGTCGATGACGAGGTCGCGTTCGGGGGAGGCGTAGAACCCGAAGTTGCCCAGGTGGGCGTCGCCGCTGATGACCGGGTTGATGCCGGTCGACGGCAACATCGCCACGTCCCGGGCCATGACTATGGCCGTGCCACGCAGGAATCCGTACGGGGATTCGACCATCCGCTCGAGGCGCGTCGGGATCAGCCATTCGATGCGTCCCTGGTGGGAGTATTCGATCTGCTTGACCGGGTCGGGTCGATCCGCCGGTGGGGTCCAGTCACCCAGGGAGGCGATCGGTACCTTCTCGCGGAGGCGTCGACCCAGTTCGTAGCGTTCGGCGCGGGGGAGAGGACGGGCGCGCAGCGAGGCGAACGATGCGCTGTCGACATCTACCGAGTCGGTGACGACCGTGTGACCTTTTCCCAAGCCGGACATGTGAGATGACACTAATCCGTCCTCGGCCGTGCCGACGACATCGGCCGATCCAACTCCGATGGGGTGGCGTCTGTTCACTCGGGCCGCCCTCGCCGATAGTGCTGGACCACCTTCGCTCCCATCGGCACCGCGAACAGCATCATGAACACTCGGATCACCTGGGCGGCCACGACGAACGTCACGTTCGCACCGGTCGATGCCGCGATGGCCAACACTGCGTACACCCCACCCGGGGTGGTGGCGAGGTAGCCCTCGTATCCGCTGGTGCCCGTCGCCGAGGCCAACCACAGCCCCAACATCGCGCACCCGACGGTGACGGCGATGATGAGCAGCAACGCGGACGGCAGCACCCGCGAAATGGACTTCAGGCTCGCGACGGTGAATCGCAGACCGGCTTGCCACCCGATCACGATGTACGCCGCCCACAGCAGCAACGTGGGAACACTGGCGTCGAACGAGAACCCGAGGACGTCGGCGCAGGTGGCGACGATCAGCGGGCCCAGCAGCGCCGGAGCGGGAAATCGGAGTGCCAGCGCGAGCAGGACTCCCACCCCGCCGCAGACCAGAACGAAGGCCAGGTCCATGTACAGCGGAGCGCCGGAATCGGCGAGCATCGTCGACTGACCGGGTTGTGCGCGGAACACCAGTGTCGCCACCAGGGGCAGGGTGGTGGTGACGAGAACGACCCGCAGGTACTGCACCACCGCCACGACGCGTTCGTCGCCGCCGAGTTCCTGGGCGATGGCCACCAGCCCCGACGCGCCGCCCGCGACCAGTGCCAGCGCACCGGTCAGCGAATCGATGTCCTTACGCAGTCCCAGCAGCGCGCCCGCGGCGATGGACAACACGAGCGTTCCGACGCATGCCAGCAGCACCGGCAACCAGGCGTCGCCCAGTGAGCTGAGGGTGTCTCGCTGCACCAGTGTTCCGATCTCGACACCCAGCACCGCCTGAGCCACCATGCCGAGTCGGCGCGGCAGCGGGGCGCGCTCGGTTCCGGTGGTCGGTGCCCAGCCGGCGAGCGCGAAGATCACCGCCACCAGCAGCGCGACGAACAGTGCTGCCGACGGAATTCCCAGAGCATCCGCGCCGACGGTCAGGCCGACCGTGACGAGAATCAGCAGCGACCAGCGAATCAAGAAGGGCGCTCGATCTCACGAACCTCGGGCGGCAACCCCCACTCGGTACGGCCGAGGCGGCTGAGCGGGGCGATGGCGTCGAACTCGGGCAGTCCGTCCTCGGCCAGATATTCGGGACGCACGGACAGGGCGACGACGGTGCCCATGACGACGAAGCAGTTTCCTACCTCGACGACGCGATGCAGTCTCGCCTCGATGGAGATCGGAGCGGCCGCAACGCGCGGTGGTGTGACGACGGTGCTGGGTTCGCTCTCGATCCCGAGCTCCTCGAATTCGCTGACGCCGTGATCGAAGCTCGCCGAGCTGCCGTTGACCTGATCCACCAACGGTGCCGTCGCCAGATTGACGACGAACTCTCCGGTGGCCTCGATGTTGCGCAGACTGTCCTTGCGGCTCACCGAGGTGAACTGCACGACCGGCGGTTCCACCGAGGACACCGTGAAGAAGCTGTACGGCGCGAGGTTCGCCACACCGTCGGCCGAGACGGTGGAGATCCATGCGATCGGCCTGGGGACCACCGACGCGGTCAGGAGCTGGTAGAAGCGGCGGGGGGAGACCTCATCGGGCCGGAAGACTGTACGCACACGTCAATACTGTCAAAGCCCGGTTGCGGCGGCTGACCGACGCATCTGACACTCTGGATTCTGTGAATCCGTCCACCGCACAGGCCACCGCAGTCGTCGACGAACTGGCGCGCAGCGGGATCCGAGACGTCGTGTTGTGCCCCGGCTCGCGGAACGCCCCGCTGGCGTTCGCGTTGCAGGAGGCGGACGTTGCCGGCCGCCTGCGGTTGCACATGCGGATCGACGAGCGAACCGCGGGCTTTCTGGCCATCGGCCTGAGCCTGGGCAGTGGTCAGCCCGTTCCTGTGGTCATGACGTCGGGAACCGCGGTCGCCAATCTGGGGCCTGCGGTTCTCGAAGCGAATTACGCGCGCATCCCGCTGATCGTCATCAGCGCCAACCGCCCGTACGAGATGCTCGGCACCGGCGCGAACCAGACCATCGAGCAGCTCGGTCTGTTCGGATCTCAGGTACGCGCGACGATCAGCCTCGGACTCGCCGAGGAAGGACCCAAGCAGAACAGTCAGTGGCGCAGCGCCGTCTCCCGCGTCATAGCCGCGGCGCGCGGCGCACGCTCCGGCAACGCCGGTCCGGTGCACTTCGACATCCCGCTGCGCGAGCCACTGGTGCCTGCGATCGGCGATCCCGGCGCGCGTCCGGAGGGTCGGCCCGACGGGTTGCCGTGGACCTCGACCACGCAGGCGACATTGGACGTCCCCGTCGAACTGGATCTGACAATCGACACCGTGGTCGTCTCCGGTCACGGCGGTGCCGTGCGTCCGGAGCTGGCCGGGTTGCCGACCGTCGCCGAGCCGACCGCACCCCTGCACGGAATCCCGTTGCATCCCTTGGCTCTTGCGCAGTTGAAGCCGCGCCAGGCCGTCATCACCGGGCGGCCGACGCTGCACAGGCAGGTCTCGGCGCTGCTGGCCGATCCGGCCGTGGACGTCATCGCGCTCACCACCGGTCCGCGCTGGCCCGACGTCTCGGGCAACGTATTGGCCACCGGTACCCGAGCAGTCACCACCGGTGCGCCCGACCCCGCCTGGATCGCCCGCTGCGCCGCGCACTCCGAGAGAGCCGAACTGGCTGTGCACGAACAACTTCGAGAGCACCCCAAGCCGACGGGACTGCACGTGGCGGACGTGGTCATGTCTGCGCTGCGGTCCGGAGATCAACTGGTGCTCGGAGCGTCCAATCCCGTGCGCGACGCCGCCCTGGTGGCGACTCCGAACCCGGACGTGAAGGTTCTCTCCAACCGCGGCGTGGCCGGTATCGACGGCACCGTCTCGACGGCCATCGGTGCCGCGATGGCCGGAAAGCGGCGCACCGTGGCACTTCTCGGTGATCTGACATTTCTGCACGACGCAGCGGGCTTGCTGATCGGCACCGGTGAACCGCGTCCCGAAGACCTGACGATCGTCGTCGCCAACGACGACGGCGGCGGTATCTTCGAGCTCCTCGAACAGGGCGATCCGCAGTACGCGGGTGTGTTCGAGAGAGTGTTCGGTACGCCGCACGGCATGGACCTCGGCGCGCTGTGCGGTGCCTACCGCGTGGAGCATCGACTGGTCGACTTGGCCGATCTGGCAACCGAACTCACCGGACATGCCACGGGAATCAGGGTGCTTGAAGTGACGACCGAACGATCGGGACTGCGCGATCTACACGCGGCGATTCGGGCGCGTCTCTAGTTCTCCTGCGCTGCAACCCATTCGAGGGTCTGGCCGGTTTCCTGGTCGATCATGTCCTTGATCATCTTGTTGATCAAATCCTCGATCTTGCCGCCCACGATGGGGATCTTCACGGTCGAGTCACCCTTGACGATCAGCTTCGCGCCGGTGCCGTTGGGGCGCAACGACAGGGTGCCGTTCACCTTCGCGGGCAAACCGGTGGTGCCGCCGATCAGTGTCCCCTCGGCGCGGTCGCCCTCGAGTGGCCCCCAGTGATCGGTGCGCGAGACGATCAGCTTTCCCTTGATCACCTTCGTGACGAAGCCGGGAAGTTCGGACGTGCCGACCTCTTCGGAGATGTCGACGGTCAGGCCACCGTCGTCGTGCTTGGTCAGCTCGTACCCGTCGGTCTTCTTCGCTTTGGCGAAGCGCGCCATCCACTGGTCCTCGCTGGTGAGTGCTGCGTGCACGTCAGCGGGGGGATTGGACGATTCGACGGTGAACTCGAAGCTGCGCGACATGAGTCCAGACGCTACCCGAGCCGAGTTGCGTCGGCTGCGAAGTAACCTGATCGCTGTGACCGATACCGACAGAGGCAGCCGAACGCTGCACAGGGCCCGGTTGGTCGTGCTGGTGGGCGCCGTCGCGATTTCTGTCCTCGCCGTGCTTCTCGTCATCGGGGCCTGGCGCAACGACGTCACCATCGACTCCGACAAGGGCACCGCCACCGCCGAGGTACTGTCCGCGGGCAAGTTGCGCTCGGCCGTCAGCTTCATCACCCCCGACGGTGTGACGCACAACCCCCCTCTCGGCGTGCTGTACCCCACCAATCTCGTCGCGGGCCAGCGCATCGAGGTCGAGTACTACAAGGCCGACCCGGACGTCGAGTTGGTTCGCGTCGCGGGCCGCGACGCCACCGTCGCGATCGTTCCGGCCGGATCCGTCATCGTCGTCACGTGGCTGATCGCCGGTCCGGCGCTGTTCTGGTTACGTCGCAAGGAGGCCGAGAATGCGTAACGCAAAGCATTTCGTCCTCGCTGCCCTCGGTTCGGTCGCCGGGTTCGCGCTGGTGAACTTCGGAAACATTGCGTCCTCGATCGTGGTGATGGTGCTCGCCGTGGTGTTCGTTCTGGTCCTGACGACGCCGGTGCTGTATCCGCGATCTCTGTCCGACGACGCGTCGCGCAATCAGGCAACGGAGAAATCTGTGCCGTTGATCTACTGGCGTCCGGGATGCATCGTCTGCTTGCGGTTGCGGGTGGCGCTGCTGCTGCGCGGAAAGAAAGCCGTGTGGGCGAGCATCCGCCAGGACCCCGCTGCGGCCGCGCGAGTGCGATCGGTGAACGACGGCAACGAGACGGTTCCCACGGTGTTCGCGGGATCCGAACATCGCACCAACCCCGATCCGTCGTGGGTGCTCTCGCGCAATTCGTGTGACGTTGGCCCACACGTAACGTTGTCCATACCTGGCCGACGGCGGGGCCGCCCACACTGAGGATCGTGCGAGTAGCCATCGTTGCGGAATCGTTCTTGCCCAACATGAACGGCGTCACCCACTCGGTGATCCGTGTCCTCGAGCACCTCGACAAGACGGGGCACGACGCCATCGTCATCGCTCCGGACAATCCGTCCGGTCCCAGAGCCGCGACGTGGCACGACAACGTTCCGGTGCACCGGGTGCCGTCCGTCATGGTCCCCAAAGTGAGCTCGCTGCCCGTCGGCGTCCCCGGGCTGGGCATGGTCTCGGCGATGCGCGCCTTCGCCCCCGACGTCGTACACCTGGCGTCACCGTTCCTGCTCGGAGCGGGCGGCCTGGCCGCAGCCAACCGGCTGGACGTGCCCGCGGTCGCCGTTTATCAGACCGATGTCGCCGGTTTCGCCGCCAGCTACGGCCTCGGCCTCACCTCGAAGGCCGCGTGGCGCTGGACCAGGAGACTGCACAGAGGCGCGGCCCGCACCCTGGCCCCGTCCACCTCGGCCGTCGACGCGTTGGAGTTGCACGGCATTCCGCGCGTCCACCGGTGGGCCAGGGGAGTCGACGCCGTCCGGTTCGCACCCTCGGCTACGTCTCAGATGCTCAGAAACCAGTGGGGAGCAGGGGAGAAGCTGATCGTCGGCTTCGTCGGCAGGCTGGCCCCGGAGAAGCACGTCGAGCGGCTCGCCGTACTGGCCGCAGACCCGTCGATCCAGCTGGTGATCGTCGGCGGCGGACCCGACACAGCGGCACTGCAGACCCTGATGCCCGGAGCGATCTTCACCGGCCAACTCGGCGGTGCCGAACTCGCTCGGGCCTACGCCAGCTTCGACATCTTCGTCCACCCCGGCGAACACGAAACCTTCTGCCAGGCAGTGCAAGAGGCCCTCGCCAGCGGCGTCCCCGTCATCGGGCCCGACGCGGGAGGCCCGCGCGATCTGGTCTCGCACTGCCGCAACGGATACCTGCTGCCGGTAGACAAGTTCACCGAACTGCTACCCAGCGCCGTCGGAGCGCTCGCCGAACCCACCACCCGCGCCCGCTTCGGCGACGCAGCCCGCAAATCGGTACTGCACCGCACCTGGCCTGCCATCTGCGACGAGCTGATCTCGCACTACTACGACGTGCAAGGCATCACAGCGCCGCGGGTGCAGAAGATCGCTTGAGTAGTCTGGACTTCGTGGCCCAGACATCACGCGCAACCCTGGCAAAAGAGCCCCACGAGGTGGCGTCGATGTTCGACGGCGTCGCCCGTCGATACGACATCACCAACACGGTTCTGTCGTTCGGACAGGACCGGAGTTGGCGCAAACTGACTCGGCGCGCCCTCGATCTCAAACCTGGCGAGCGGGTACTCGACCTCGCCGCAGGCACCGGTGTCTCGACCGTCGAACTCGGGCTCAGCGGAGCCTGGTGTGTGGCCACCGATTTCTCCAAGGGCATGCTGCAGGCAGGACTGCAGCGAGGCGTTCCGATGGTCGCAGGCGACGCGATGGCACTGCCCTACGCCGACGCCAGCTTCGATGCCGCCACCATCTCCTTCGGCCTCCGCAACGTCTCCGATTTCGACGCAGGCCTGCGCGAGATCGCCCGCGTCACCAAGCCCGGTGGCAGGCTCGTCGTCTCGGAGTTCTCCACGCCGGTGTTCGGACCGTTCCGCACGGTGTACATGGAGTACCTGATGAAGGCGTTGCCGAAAGTCGCTCGCGCCGTGAGCAGTAACCCCGACGCCTACGTCTACCTGGCCGAGTCCATCCGCGCGTGGCCGACGCAGGAGCAATTGGCGCAACGCATCGCCGACGCCGGTTGGACCGACGTGCAGTGGCGCAACCTCACCGGTGGAATTGTGGCTCTGCACAAGGCAACTCGGCCCTGACGCGATTCAGGTAAAAGGCGGTCGGGAATCGATTTTCAGTGATCCGCTTCCCGATGCCCGCCAGGTGCGGGCGACGAGGTCGCTGTCCGCTTCGGTGATGAGGTTGCCCATGCAGCGGACGGCGACTTTCATCAGTGCCCGCGAGCGCATGCCCACCGGTCCCGCTGCGGGCAGGAATCTCGGCACCGTCAACAGTCCGGCGAGGCGTCGAGCGATGGAGAAGGACTGCCCGTAGTGCTCGCGCAGCAAGGTCGGCCAGGCGTCGGTGAGATCGGGGTGATCGAGCAGGTCGACGACCATGCGACCGCCTTCGAGTCCGTAGTCGATGCCCTCGCCGTTGAGTGGGTTCACGCAGGCTGCGGCGTCGCCGATGATGGCCCAGTTGGTGCCTGCGATTCCCGAGACCGCGCCGCCCATCGGCAGCAATGCCGACGCCACCGAGCGCAACTCCCCGCCGAGGTCCCATTCGCCGCGTCGCTGGTGGGTGTAGAGGTCGAGCAGTGGCCGCAGCGCTCCGGGTGCCGGCCTCTTGGCGGTGGCCAAGGTGCCGACGCCGATGTTGATGGTTCCGTCGCCCAGCGGGAAGACCCAGCCGTAGCCGGGCTGCAGAGTGCCTGCGGCGTCACGTAATTCGAGGTGCGAGCTGATCCATTCGTCGTCGCTGCGGCCCGAGTCGATGTAGGCGCGAGCGGCGACGCCGAATGCGGTGTCGCGATGCCATTGCCGCCCGAGTTGCTTGCCCAGAGTGGAGCGGACACCGTCGGCGACGATCACTGTGCGGCAGGAGATCTCGTGTGCGCCGGCGGCGGTCTGCAGGGTTACCGAGCAGACCGAATTGCCGTCGCGGGTGACGGCGACAGCCTTCGCTCCCTCGGCCATCACGGCCCCGGATTCGACTGCGGCGACGCGAATCCTGTCGTCCAATTCGGTTCGGGGAACGGCACTTCCGACGGTGGGAAGGGACTTGCTCGGCCACTCGAGTTCCAGTTCCTGCCCGAAACCGCTCAGTCTCAGTCCTCGATTGCGCGCTTTGCCGCGCACCCACTCGCCCAGACCCAGCTGATCGAGCTCGGCGACGGCACGTGGCGTCAACCCGTCGCCGCACGTCTTGTCGCGGGGGAACACTGCCGCGTCGGCCAGGACGACGTCGCGGCCGGATCGCGCGGCCCATGCCGCAGCGGACGATCCTGCGGGGCCCGCGCCCACGACCAGAACGTCGGTCGCGGTGGGTGGGGCCGGGTGGGAAGAGGTCACGTGTTCCAGTATCCCGATTTCTACGAACGGGTGCGCCGAGGGCCTCCGGTCGATGCCGTGTGAAGCGTCACCTGTGGTCGGTGACACCGTCCCACCGGTGTGCACGCTAGGTTCACTACGGTAGAAGGCGAGCAGTGGCGCTTCGCCGCTGCCGCCGGCATGTCGACGACAGGACAGGGACCAACATCGTGAGTACAGACGACGCTGCCGTAGCAACGGTCGTTGCCGGAGTCGACCTGGGTGACCCGGAGCTCGCGCGAACCGTCGCCGACGGCCTCGCACGCGTCGAAGAACTGATGATCAGCGAGCTCTCCGACGGTGAGGAGTTCCTTACCGAGGCCGCTCTGCACCTGGCCAAGGCCGGCGGAAAGCGCTTCCGACCCCTGTTCACCGTGCTGACCGGTCAGCTGGGACCGTCGCCGACCGATCCGGCGATCGTCACCGCGGCCACGGTCGTCGAGCTGGTTCATCTGGCGACGCTCTATCACGACGACGTCATGGACGAGGCGTCGATGCGTCGAGGTGCCGAGAGCGCGAACTCACGCTGGGGCAACAGTGTGGCGATCCTCGCAGGCGACTACTTGTTCGCCCATGCGTCTCGTCTGGTGTCCACCCTCGGACCCGACGCCGTCCGCATCATCGCCGAGACCTTCGCAGAACTCGTCACCGGTCAGATGCGCGAAACCATCGGGGCCAAGAGCACCGACGATCCCGTCGCGCACTACCTGAAGGTCGTGTGGGAGAAGACCGGATCGCTCATCGCCTCCTGCGGACGCTTCGGCGGAACGTTCAGCGGCGGCGACGCCGAACATGTGGGACGCCTCGAGCGCCTCGGTGACGCCGTCGGAACAGCCTTCCAGATCTCCGACGACATCATCGACATCTCCTCGGCAACCGAGCAGTCCGGAAAGACTCCCGGTACCGACCTGCGGGAGGGCGTACACACTCTGCCGGTGCTCTTCGCGCTGCGCGAGGAAGGTTCCGACGGCGATCGGCTGCGCGAGATCCTCGCCGGTCCGGTCACCGAAGACGCGCTGGTCACCGAGGCTCTGGAGCTGCTGCAGCGCTCACCCGGCATGGTCTCGGCAAAGAAGACACTCGGTGAATATGCCGCGCGGGCACACGCAGAACTCGCCCTGTTGCCGCAGGGTCCGGCCAACGATGCCCTCGGCCGCCTGGTGAATTACACCGTCGAGCGCGTCGGGTAGTCGGCTCGGACTTCGGGCCGGGAACTGCCGGCCCAGGTGTTTTCGTTGAATCGGGTAGGAAGACCCGGTACGAGGAGGCATCTTCAGTCATGAACGGTTACGCGAACGGTGCGAAGACTTTCGGCCTGTTGGTCGGGATGTCGGCGCTCATCGTGTTCATCGGTTCGCTGTTCGGTAACGCGACCATTCTCATCGGCTCCATCGTGTTGGCAGTCGGCGTCAACGGCTACGCGTACTTCAACAGCGCGAAGATGGCCCTGCGGTCGATGCATGCCGTCCCGGTGACCGAGCTCGAGCAGCCGGCGATGTATCGCATCGTGCGCGAATTGGCGACGGCCGCTCATCAGCCGATGCCTGCGCTGTACGTCAGTCCCACCAACAACCCCAACGCGTTCGCCACCGGCCGCAACCCCCGCAACGCTGCGGTGTGCTGCACCGAGGGCATTCTGCGGATCCTGGACGAACGGGAACTGCGCGCGGTGCTCGGGCACGAGCTCTCGCACGTCTACAACCGCGACATCCTGATCTCGTCGGTGGCCGGTGCGATGGCATCGGTCATCTCGGGTCTGGCGAACCTGGCCTTCTTCGCCAACATTTTCGGCGGACGTGGCAACGGGGGCCCGAACCCGCTCGCGTTGCTGCTGGTGTCGATGCTGGGGCCCGTTGCGGCCAGCCTGGTTCGCCTCGCGGTCTCTCGGTCGCGTGAGTACCAGGCCGACCAGTCCGGGGCCGAGCTGACCGGTGACCCGTTGGCGCTGGCGTCGGCGCTCCGCAAGCTCGAGCAGGGAGTGCAGCTGGCACCGCTGCCGCCCGAGCCGCGGTTGGCGGCGGAGTCGCATCTGATGATCGCGAATCCGTTCCGCATGGGCGACAAGGCCGGGCAGCTGTTCGCCACCCACCCGCCGATGGCCGACCGCATCGAGCGACTCGAGCGCATGGCCGGCCACCGGCCGTATTGAGCGGCCGCGCCGCATGTGAGCAGAAACTCGTAGTCCACTACGAGGTTCCGTTCACATGCGGCACAGGAGTGGAGCCTGCCGAACGACCCAGGTGAGAAGCCGCTCTATCGGTAGTTGACGAACTGCAGCGCGATGCCGAAGTCCTCGTTCTTGAGCAACTGCTGGATGGCCTGCAGATCGTCGCGCTTCTTGCTGCTCACGCGCAGTTCGTCGCCCTGGATCTGCGCCTTGACGCCCTTGGGGCCGTCGTCGCGGATCTTCTTGGAGATCTTCTTGGCGTTCTCGGTCGTGATGCCCTGCACCAGCTTGCCGGTGACCTTGTAGACCTTGCCGGACGCGGCCGGATCGTTGGTCTCGAAGGCCTTGAGAGAGACGTCCCGTCGGATCAGCTTTTCCTTGAACACGTCGAGGGCGGCCTTGACCTTCTCCTCGGATTCGGAGGTGATGACGATCGTCTCCGACTCGCCGCTACCGGACCATTCGATGCTGGTGTCGGATCCGCGGAAGTCGAAGCGGGTCGCCAGCTCCTTCGCGGCCTGTCCGACGGCGTTGTCCACTTCCTGTCGGTCGACCTTGCTCACTACGTCGAAGGACGAATCAGCCACTTCTCACACTCTCCAGTCGAATCGAAAATTTGATTTGGCGGTGGTGTCGGTCCACATCCCGCAGGGACTTTATCGGCCCGCTACCGACCGTATCCACCCGGTTTGCGTTCCGGGGGGACGTTCGTTGTATTCTTCTCACCGCGCCGAAGAGCAGTACGGGCTTCGATCGCATCACGGCAGATTGCCCGAGCGGCCAATGGGAGCGGACTGTAAATCCGTCGGCTTATGCCTACGTAGGTTCGAATCCTACATCTGCCACACCTGGAACCCCGGCGAGGATTTCTCTCGCTGGGGTTTCCATGTGAAGAGGGACAGGAACGGCTCGCTGACCACGCAATTTGGTAGTCGGCGCTCCGAATGTGTAACCTCTTGAAGGCTTCAGCGCACGGCTCGATGTGTTCTGATCCCGCCCCCTTAGCTCAGTCGGTAGAGCGTTTCCATGGTAAGGAAAAGGTCAACGGTTCGATTCCGTTAGGGGGCTCGCTGGATTGGATGGCTCGACGTCGCGTTCCCCGCGTGGGATGGTGGACGGTGAGCACCTGAGGCGGTGTAGCTCAGTTGGTAGAGCAAACGACTCATAATCGTTGCGTCGCCGGTTCAAGTCCGGTCACCGCTACACAGTAGGCAAGCACGACCAGTAGCACTCATGAACAGTCCTGATTGACCCTGATCAGATTTACCCGAAAGTAGGCGTCCAGTGGCCTCCTCCACCGATGTGCGGCCCAAGATCACCTTGGCCTGCGAGGTTTGCAAGCACCGCAACTACATCACCAAGAAGAACCGTCGGAACGACCCCGACCGCATCGAGCTGAAGAAGTTCTGCTCCAACTGCGGAACGCATCGGGCGCACCGCGAATCTCGCTAGTCTGCTCGGCTCGCTGGTTCGCAGTTCCGATTTTTCGTCGGCGCCCGGCGTTAGGTCGCATTTTCTTCCCTAACGGCTCTTGCGTCCAGGGTAGAAAAGGTCTCCACCGTGTCACAAGCTCCACATGACGTACCGGCCATGGATGCATCCGCTCACGCGGCGTCCATGGTCGGTTGTCATTTCCGCGTCGACGACTTCTACGAGGTCGGCCGCGAGAAGGTCCGTGAGTATGCGCGTGCCGTCCAGGATTTTCATCCCGCGCATCACGACGAGGACGCAGCGAAGGGCCTCGGTTACGACGGTCTCCTCGCGCCCTTGACCTTCGTTTCCCTGCTCGGGATCATGTCGCAGACCCGGATGTTGCAAGAGGTCATCACGGGTTACGACCCGAGTCAGATTCTGCAGACCGATCAAAAACTGGAATTCCATCGCCCGATCCAGGTCGGCGATCGAATTTTTTGCGACGTGTATCTCGAGTCGTTCCGGCAGATGGGTGGCAGCGACATCATGACCACCAAGAACATCATCACCGATCAGAACGGCGACCTCGTGCAAACCACGTGGACGACGATCGTCGCGCGAACCGGCGGGGAGATCGACGAGAACATCGCCCATGCGGTGAAGGAAGTGATCAGGCATGGCGCTTCGTAACTTCGACGACGTATCGGTCGGGGACGAACTGCCTGAGCGAGTGGTGTCCCTGACCCGCGGCGACCTGGTCAACTACGCAGGCGTGTCCGGCGATCCCAACCCGATCCACTGGAGTGACGAGGTCGTCGCGCTGGCCGGATTGGACGACGTCATCGCGCACGGGATGCTCACGATGGGCCTCGGTGCCGGTTTCGTCACGTCGTGGCTCGGCGACCCGGGTGCGGTCACCGAGTACAACGTGCGCTTCACCAGTGCGGTGTTGGTCCCGGCCGATGCCCCGGCGTCGGTGGAGTTCACCGGCAAGGTCAAGTCTGTGGACGCCGACGAGCGAACCGCGATCGTCGCCATCGTCGCGAAGTCCGCAGGCAAGAAGATTTTCGGGCGAGCGACCGCAACGGTGCGCTTGGCCTGAGCATGGTCGATCCGGCGGAGGTCGTTCACCGCCGGGACGACGGGATTTATCTGTTCCGAAGGGTGTGCAGTACACTGAGATTTCTGGGGTAATTCGGCGCTCCGCGCTGCCCGCGTCCTCCTCCGGAGGTCGCGTGGGTCGTGTGGATGAGCTGGATGGACACCAGAGCGGCCGAGAAGTTTCGGCCGAAGGGGCGTAGCTCAATTGGTAGAGCAACGGTCTCCAAAACCGTAGGTTGCAGGTTCAAGTCCTGTCGCCCCTGCCCAAGGTGTCAGCAACTGAGAGGAACGACGTGAGCGAGGAGCGCGGTAAGCGCGACGGTCGATCGGAGGAGGAGTTCGAGAACTCCTCGGCTTCGGGCGACGTCGCACCTGGCTCCGAGGGCCGTCCTTCCGATGCTGACACCACTGCCGGTGAATCCGCTGCAGACGCCGTGGTACCCACCGGCAAGCGATCCACCAGCAGGTCCCGCGGTAGCGCTTCGGGCGTGTCGATGTCCAAGGCTCCGGCCGCATCCACCGCGCCGGCCAAGACCAAGACCGGCAGGACTCGATCGGGCAAGGTCAAAGCCGACAAGCGGCCGAACGTGTTCATGCGTCTGCTGCAGTTCTTCCGCGAGGTTGTTGCCGAACTGCGCAAGGTCATCTGGCCGAACAAGAAGCAGATGGTCACCTACACCACCGTCGTGCTCGTCTTCCTGACGTTCATGGTCGCGTACATCAGCGGTCTCGACGTGTTGTTCATCAAGGGCGTCGGCTGGCTGTTCGGCTGACCGAGACGGCCGACTTTTCGACGATCGAACCGAGCAGGAAACTAGAGAAAGGGTGCTGACGTGAGCACGCCGCACAACGACGCCACCGAAGTGGCCGCATTCGACGCCGATGTCGAGGCGACCAAGCAGGGCCTCGAAGCGGAGCAGGCCGCTCAGGACCGCGAGACCGACGAAGCAATCAAGGCCGACGTGGCCGCTGCCGCCGGGGACGACGTTGCCGCCGAAGGCGACGAGGCCGCTGACGCCGACGTCACGGCAGAGCCCGAGGATCCCGTCGCCGAGATGAAGGCGGCTCTGCGTCGCGCTCCCGGCGACTGGTACGTCATCCACTCGTACGCCGGATACGAGAACAA